>NZ_JAMYSA010000011.1:0-94705 GCF_040321735.1 Mesorhizobium sp. M0293 | reverse complement strand
ACCCTCCGGTGAGTGCTGCAGCTTGGTAACTCCAGTCTCCTCGGTCCGGTCCGAATGGACAACCCTCTGAAAGCTCACACTTAGGCGCATTCAGAAAGCGATGGCTTGCATCTTTTGATCATGCAGCCGAGACGCGTTTCGCGAAGAGGTCTCCGGCGAACCAGCACGCCGCCTTGTACATTGAGCTTACTTCTTGCGACACGGGCTCAGCCTCCGCACAAGCTTCCACTGAAAGGGGACACCGCGTCCTGAAGAAACAGCCGGAGGGCGGATTCGTCGGACTTGGGATTTCGCCCGTGATCAACGGAGGGTTGCGCCGACGTTCGGTGGCAGGATCAGCATCGGGGACAGACGCGAGAAGTAGTTGGGTATAAGGATATCGGATTCCGGTAGACCTCTTCCGAGCTACCGCTTTCCACCACCTTGCCGAGGTACATCACGTAGACGTGGCTCGCTGCCTGCCGGACAAGCGCGATGAAGAGGCAGGACACGCCGAGCTTCCCTCTGAGGTCGAGGAATAGGTTCATGACCTGCGCCCGTATCGACAAGTCTAGCGCGCTGACCGGTTCGTCGCAGATCTAAGCCCGCGGCTCTACAGCCAGCGAGCGCGCTATCGCGATGCGTTGCCTCTGGCCGCCTGAGAGCTCACGGGTGAATCTGCCCCGGACCGTTGTCGCCAGACCGACCTGGGGAGTTCAGTGATCCTCGCCTCGCGTTCCGTCTGCGAACGCAAGCCTGCAATGATGAGGGCTTCGTTAATGGCTTCGCCCAAAGTCTGGCGATCATTCAGGGACGCATAGGGGTCCTGGAACCCGTACTGAACTGCCCGACGCGCTTCCCGCAGACGGCGACCACTCAAGGAGCCGAGGTCGACGCCATCAAAAACGACAGGTCCGGATTGGGGTTTTTCCAAGCCGACGATCGAACGACCGAGCGTGGACTTGCCGCAGCCAGACTCCCCCACCAAGCCGACGATCTCGCCTTGATTGAGGTGGATTGAGACGTCGTTTACCGCTTTGATCGTCTGGCCGCGCTTGGCGGTTGGAAAGCTGGTGAAGCACACTGGTCAAGTGGACGTGTGCGTGCTCCGGAGATCTGCCTCGCGCGAAGTACTTTACCTCGATAAATTCGTCAGGTGCCCGGCCTTAAGCCCAACGTTGCAGCCCGTTCACCGAGCCGTGGCGCTGTCCTAACAAACTCGAACCCGGATGACTGCCGGCGTTGCCTGCTCAGGAGGTATTTGCGGGAAAACTTTCCGCCTGGTGAAGCTTGCATGCGAACCGCTGTCCTGCATATGCTGTGTCAGACTGGAGGTGGGATATGCGCGCACCAGTTATTGTGGCTTTGGGATTGTCGGCATTGGTTGCCGCGAGTCCGGCCAAGGCTCACACGGACGGTCTAATCTATCGCGCGGACGTGGTGGCCTCGAAGTGCAATGACCCATCCGCTGAGTTTTGCGTCGGATTCCTGGCAGCGGTTTGGTCCCAACTCTACGCCACGGAGACCCATTGCGAACTGCCAGCGGTTAGCATGCGCGATTTGCCGGACATTTACCGCGTCTTTTTGTTGAAAAATCCCGACTTAGACGACGTTCCGGCTTCAATCGCGGTAACAAAATCGTTTGAGGCCCATACTGGGTGTCCAGGCTGGCGTCCGCGTTCAGATGGAGAATAGCTGGAGGCCAAAAAGGGCTCGAACTGGCCGAACGTGTGGCAGATCCAGCAGGGCTCGGATGGTCAGCCCGCGATTGGCCCGTAATGTTGCTACGCCTGAAACCGCCATTGCTGCTGTTTGTACCGAGTCGGCAGTCGCTTTAATGTTGAGATTGGACCTTTTGGACCCTTCATGGCTCGATAGGTCAGCTTCTTCAAATGACCGGGCGGCGGCCGCTATCAGCCAGGTGACAAGAGGCAACGCCGCCATGCGGCACGGATCGCAGCATCGGTTCCTCGACCCGGCAGACATCGATCGCCACCGGACAGCGCGTGTTGAACCGGCACCCCGGAGGTGGCGCGCTCGGACTTGGCGGATCGCCGGCGAGGATGATCCGGCGGCGCCCGGCTTCGATGCGAGGATCGGGAGAAGGAACAGCCGACAGCAGCGCCTGACTGTAAGGATGGGCCGGCTCACGAAACAGCGGCCGAGTCGCGCCGGCCTCCGCGATGCGGCCGAGATACATCACCGTCACGTCCGAGCAGACCTCGCGCACGAAAGCCAGCTCGTGCGCGACAATGACAATGGTCAGACCAAGCTGCTTCTGCAGCGACGTAAACAGGTTGACGATTTGCGCCCGGATCGAAACGTCGAGCGCGCTGAGGGGTTCGTCGCATACCAGTATGGATGGTTTGAGGGCGAGTGCGCGCGCAATCGAAACGCGCTGGCGCTGGCCGCCGGAGAGCGACCTTGGTAAACGGTCGAGCACCGTCGCAGGCAGCGCAACCAGGTCCAGAAGCTCGGCGATACGGCGGCGTCGCTCGGCTGACGAGCCGAGCCGGTGGATCTGCAACGGCTCCTCGAGTGTCTGATAGACGCTCTGGCGGCGGCTCATCGACCCCAACGGATCCTGGAAGACGAACTGGACTTCGCGGCTGAACGACTTCCTGTCTGATTTCTGCCATTCGGCGCGATCCCTTCCCCCAATCAGGACGGTGCCTTCGCTCTCCTTCTGCAAACCGACGATGGTGCGCGCCAGCGTAGTCTTGCCGCAGCCGGACTCGCCGACGATGCCGTGGAACGCGCCGCGCGCGACCGTCAGGTCTATGCCATCGACCGCCCGCACCGCGCCGGTGCCCGAACGGTTGGCGAAATGCACCTTCAATCCCGTGACCTCGATCGCCGCAGCATCAGACATGGGCAGCGATTCCCTCTCGTTTCAGAACGACGGGGCAAGCCACGCGGTGCGGGCTTGTGGACACAGATATCGTCTGCAGCGGCGGCCGGTGTTGCCGGCAACCGGCTTCGACCAGTTCGCAGCGCTCGGCAAACCGACAACCCGGTTCCAGCCTGATCTGGTTTGGCGGCAGGCCCGGTATCTCGCGGGTCGCCGCACGTTCGTCGGCACGAAAATCCGGCACCGATGCGAGCAGCCCGCGCGTATAGGGATGGACCGGCTGGGTCAGCACATCCATCGCCGTCCCCTCCTCTGCCACTTGCCCCGCGTATAGCACGATGACGCGGTCTGCGACGGAAGCAACCACGCCGATGTCGTGCGTGATCAGCACGACCGCGATGCCGTCCTCGCGCTGGATCTGGCGAATGAGCTCCAGAATCTGTGCCTGGACGGTGGCGTCCAGCGCCGTTGTCGGCTCGTCGGCAATCAGCACGCGCGGCCGGGCCGCAAGCGCCAGCGCGATCATCGCGCGCTGCAGCATGCCGCCCGACATTTCGTGCGGATAGCGGTTGTAGCGATCCTCAGGGTCCGGAATGCCGGAGCGTGCTAGAAGCGAAACCGCTTGCTTGCGCGCAGCCTCGCGCGACAGGCCCGCGAAACGGCGCGCCTGCCGGGCCAACTGCGGGCCGATTTTCAGCATCGGGTTCAGCGCGCTCATCGGATCCTGGAAAATCACGCCGAAATAGCGTCCGCGCAGATCCGACAATTGTCTGGAATCCATGGCGAGCAGCTCGCTTCCGTCGGCTTGCGCCGACCCCTTCATATCCACCGTCACGCCCTCGGGCAGCAGACCGAGCGGCCCGAGCGTCATGACGGTCTTTCCCGAACCGCTTTCGCCGACGACCGCGACCGTTTCTCCAGGACGGACGTTGAACGACACCCCGTCCACCGCCCGCACCGAGACGGTCGTGGCGTAGAGATCGATGACCAAATTTTCGATCGCATAGAGCGGCTGATTGTCACTCATGGTGAAGTCGTTCCGGTTTCGACGGCGTTGCGTTCCGTCTCTTCACGGGCGCGCGCCAGCTTTCTTTTACGCAGCGTTCTGCCGCGAACTGGCCGTGGCACCTTTTGCAGCGCGAAGGCTTCGCCAAGCAGATTGAAGCTGACGACGACAAGTGTCAGTGCGAGGCCGGGCAGCACGACAAGGCGTGGAACCTCCTCGATGTAGCTCATGCCGTCGACGAGCATCTGGCCCCACTCCGGCGTTGGCGGCGCGACGCCAAGTCCAAGAAAGCTGAGTGTAGCGATAGCCAGCACAAGAGCGCCGGCGTCGGCGCTTGCATAGACGACGACCAGTGCAAGTACATGCGGCAGGATATGGCGGACAAAGATCCAGAGATGGCCAGCGCCCATGACCCTGGCCGCCTCGATATAAGGCTGCTGCAGCTCGGCCGTGACGACGGCGCGGCTCATGCGGGCATAGTTCGCCCACCACGCCAAGGTGAGCGCCGTGATCATCGACCAATAGCCGGTGCCCAGAATGCCGATCAGCGCCAGCGCGATCACCAGGCTCGGAAGCGCCAGCGCAATATCGATGAGGCTGATCAGGACAAGCTCGACACGTCCCCCGACGTAGCCAGCAAAGGAGCCGATCGTCACGCCGATCGCCAGTGCGGCGACGAGCACGATGACCATGGCCACCAGGGAAATGCGCGCGCCACCGACGATGCGGCTCAAAACGTCACGGCCGAGATAGTCGGTGCCGAGCCAGTGGCTCCAGCTCACGCCCTCCAGTGTCGCCGAATAGTCCTGCGCGCTTGGATCGTAAGGCATGATTATCGGAGCGAAGATGCCGACCAGCACAAAGCCGATGACGGGGAGCAGCACCAGCCACGGCCAGTCCTTGATATCTCTGATTGCGGAAAAGTTCATCGTCTCATGCTCCCCGCGCCCGGCGCATTCGCGGATCCGCAACAATGCAGATCATGTCGACGATGAAATTGACCATGACGAAGAAGACGACAAACAGCAGCAGCACCGACTGCATGCCGATGAAGTCGCGGAAGCGTATCGCCTCGATGAAAAAGGCACCGACGCCGCGCAATGCAAACACCGTCTCGACGACGATCGATCCGATGATCATCAGCGTGAATTGCGCCCCGAATGTCGTCAGGAACGGAATGGCGATGTTGGGTAGCGCCTCGCGCAA
The DNA here is from genome assembly GCF_040321735.1 of Mesorhizobium sp. M0293. NCBI lineage: Bacteria > Pseudomonadati > Pseudomonadota > Alphaproteobacteria > Hyphomicrobiales > Phyllobacteriaceae > Mesorhizobium > Mesorhizobium sp. M0293. Next base: position 89,663 of record NZ_JAMYSA010000011.1, on the reverse strand, counting down.
TAGCACCTGCGTTCTGGTATAGCCTTTTGCGAAGCCAGTGGTCGCAAACGGCCGCGACATCGCTTCCTGGAGGTTGACCCGAACGACACGGCTGAGAACGGAGGCTGGGAACAGCGCGATCGTCACCCATGGCAAAAGCCATGAGGTGAAGCCGCTCGTGCCGAAGGTGGGCACCCAGCCGAGCATGACCGAAAACACGATCACCAGCAGCGCCGCCACGAAGAAGTTGGGGGTCGATGCGCCGATCAGCGAAAATGCGTGCAGAAATCTGTCCATGAAGCCGCCATTGCTGACGGCCCCGGCAATGCCAAGCGTGATCGAGAAAATGAAGGCGAGAACGCCGCCGCCGGCAAGCAGAGCCGCCGTCATCGGGATGCGGGCGGCAAACTCCCGAGAAATCGGCTTTCCCGTTCGCAGCGATATGCCGAAATCGCCGGCCAGCGCGCTGGCCAGCCAGCGTCCATAGCGGATCGGCAGCGGGTCGTGAAGGCCAAGCTCGTTGCCGATCTTGGTGATCATTTCGGCGCTCGCGCCAGGGCCTGCCGCACGCTCGGCAATCAGTGCCGCAACATTGCCCGGAGCCGCCGCAACCAGGGCGAATGTCAGCGCGGATGCCGCCAGGATCAAAAGGCAGGCAAGCAGCATCCGTCGCAGGATCGTGCGTTTCATCGTCAGGCCTCGCTTAGGCTCGAAGTCTTCAGGCCTTCAGCGTAATCGCCTTGAACGGCAGATCATAGTCGGTCGCCGGGAGCGAGAAATTCTCCGCGCGCGGATTGTGGGCCCACAGTCGCTGGCTGACGACGAGAGGACAGATGGCGGTGTTGTCGTGGAGCCAGTCGTAGAGGGCCTGCATCTTCAGGTCGCGTTCGGCGCCGCTCGCCTCGAGCGCAGCCTTGACGACGCCGTCGAGCGCGTCGGAGACGTAGATCTTGCCGTCAGGGCCGCTGTCGGCGGTCGAGACGAAGGCGTTGCCGAGCGTGCCGTGCGGATCGTAGGGCGCTCCATAGGTGGTGAAGAAGGCCAGGTCGTAGTCGAAGGCCGGACGCCGTTCATGCATGGTGGCATTGTCCACCGAGGACACCTGGACCTGGAAACCGACCTCGGACAACTGACCCTGGATCATTTCGGCGATGCGCCGCGACCCTGGCAGGGATTCTTCGGAAACCAGAAAGTCGATGGCCAGCGGAGAGCCAGCCTTGGTCCAGGCGCCACCGCTGTCGACCCAGCCGCCATCGGCGAGGATCTTCTTGGCCGCCGCCACGTCGCGCACCGGCACGTCATGCCGCTTGCCCGACGAAGGCACGTTCGCCGGGAACAGATCGGCGGCCGGGTCGGCAAAGCCCTCGAACAGCACCTTGGCGATCGCCGCCCGGTCGACCGATGCATAGACGGCGTCGCGGACGGCCTTGTCGGCAATGATCTTCGACTTCGGCGAATAGCCGAGCAGCATCGTCGCCGTGCCCGGCTCGGCCACGACCTTCATGCCGTCGCTTTCGAGCGCGCGAGCGCGGCGCGGCGACAGCGTCGCGACCCAGTCGCCACCGATGACATCGAGGTCGCCTGAACGCAGGCCGTTGGCGCGGGCGAGTTCATCGGGAACCACCTTCAATTCCATGCGGCTGAAGAGCGGCTTCTCACCCCAGTATTTGTCGTTGCGAACGAGGCTGGTGCCGCTCGAATCGTATTTTTCGACGATCCACGGACCGGTCCCGATCGGCGCAGTCTGTTTGCCATCCTTGTCGACTGCCTTGGGCGACAGGAAACGGACAGGCCGCACGATTGTGAGTTCGAGGAGTGCCGCCGGCACCGGCCGCTTCAGCTTGACCGTCAGCTTGTTCGGTCCGTCCGTGACGATGCTGTCGAACGCGTCGGAGATGCCGATCCAGGAGAAGTCGCTCACCCCCATCCAGCGCTTGAGGTTCCATTCGGCCGCGGTGGAATCGAAGGGCGTGCCGTCGCTGAAGGTCACGCCTTCACGCAGATCGAAGGCTATCGAAAGCTGATCGTCGGCAATGGTCCATTTGGTGGCAAGTCCCGGCTCCAGCGCGCCATTCTGGCCATAATGGATCAGCGCATCGAAGACGATGGTGTAGGTGCTCAGCGTCGAAACGTTCTGCAGCAAATCGAGATCGCCGGTCTCTGCGGCGATGGCAATCTTCAGCGTGTCGTTGGTTTCGGAAAAGGCGGCGCGTGGCAGCGCGGCGGCGAAGGCAAGGCCAGCGGTGGAAACAAGGAAATTGCGGCGGTCGAGAGTGATCATGTCAGTTCCCCATTTTTTGATTGGTGTGATTATACACATGCATTCCCATTTGTATAGACATATGCGGCGCAAATCCAAGTTGGCGCGCAGCGCTGCGTTTGGCAAAGGAAATGCGCCCTCTCGCGTAATGTCGCCATGCCGGCGCGGGTCTCGACAAGGGCTAAATCCAGCTCAGCGTCATCGCCGCCAGCGCGAGGTAGCGGCCGACCTTCGCGATCGTGACGATCGCAAGGAAGCTCCAGAATGGCTCTCGCAGCGCTCCCGCCACAACCGTCAGCGGATCGCCAACGAATGGCAACCAGCTCAACAGCAGCGACCATCGTCCATAGCGCTGATACCATCGCGTCGCGCGCGTCAGCGCGGAGGGCTTCACCGGGAACCATTTGCGGTCGCGAAAGCGATCGACGCCCCGGCCGAGCCACCAGTTCACGATCGAGCCGAGCACATTGCCGGCGCTTGCGGAGGCGATGAGCGGAGTCGGGGCATAGCTTTCTGTCAGAAGCAGTCCCGCAAGGGCTGCTTCCGATTGCATCGGCAGGATGGTCGCCGCCGCGAACGCGGTCAGAAATAGACCGCCATAGATGGCGAGCTCGCCAAGCATGTTGAGTTCTCAGCTTGTCTTGGGCCATTTCGGGTGCCGATCATCGACGACGTAGCCATGCGAATGCTCATACCCCGCTTCCGACCATGCTGCGTCGCCGATGTGCCGGTCGTCCTCAGGCAGATCGACATGCGTATGCACAAGCACGTCGGGATCATGTTTCGGCCAAAGCCAGATCGCGGCAAGCAGAGCAGCGGCGCCTATGACGCCGAGCAGAATGAATGTGAAAGGCAATCCCATCGCCGCACCGACGCGGCCGGCAATGGGATACGTGATCAACCAGCAGGCATGCGAAAGCGCGAATTGGGCAGCAAACAGAGCGGGCCGGTCGACGGCATCGGCGGAACGCCTGATCAATCGGCCCGAAGGCGTCTGCGCCAGCGAATAGCCGAGCCCGAGCACGAACCAGAGCGCCAGCAGCAGATAGTAGCTGCCGGCGAGAGGTCCCACCAGCACGCCCACGACCAGGATCGCGGCGCCCGAGAGCATCGCAACCCGGTCCGGGACGTTCTCCAGCAGCCGCGGCAGGGCAAGAGCTGCAATCATCGATCCGCCGCCGAACGCTGCGAGCGCCAGCGCCGTGTCACTTTGCGAAAGGCCGAACTGTGCCTGAACCAGGACGACCGTGTTGACGATCACCATCGCGCTTGCCGCCGCGACGGCAACGTTAAGGGCCAGCAGCCCGCGCAATCGCGGCGTCGCCAGATAGATGCGCAATCCGCGCGTGGTACGATCGTAAACGCCGCGCGGCTGCGACGGTTTAGGGCTCGGCAGGACCACCGACACCACCAGCGCCGCCGAGGCGAGAAAGCCGATAACCGTACCGGCGAACAGGCTATGGAAGCTGATGACGGAAAGCAGCGCCGCGGCCAGCATGGGACTGACGACGCTTTCCAAGTCGTAGGCCAGTCGCGACAGCGACAGGGCTCGCGTGTAGTCCTTCTCCTCGGGCAGCACGTCAGGAATAGAGGCCTGGAAGGCCGGAGTGAAGCCTGCCGACGCCGACTGCAGGACGAAGATGAGAAGATATACCTGCCAGACTTCGGTGACAAAGGGCAGGAACACCGCGACTGCAGCCCGGATGAGGTCGAGCGAAACCAGCATGGTGCGGCGTGGCAGGCGCTCTGCGAACGCAGCGGCGACAGGCGCCACGCCGACATAGGCGATCATCTTGATGGCGAGCGCCGTGCCGAGCACCGCGCCGGCATCGGCGCCGGCAAGATCATAGGCCAGCAGCCCGAGCGCCACGGTGGCAAGGCCAGTGCCGATCAGGGCGATGACCTGGGCCAGGAAGAGATGACGGTAAGTGCGATTGGCCAGGACCTGAAGCATATTTTGCCTTCTTGCAGCGGATTGGGGGTTCGTCGAGCCAGGAATGTAGCGCGACAGCCCGCCTGTCTCAGTGGTGGTGGCCTTCCGGCTCGACCATCTTGAATGGCAGCACCTGCTCGCGACCATTCGCGGCCAGGATCAACCTCGCCTGGAACTCATGCGGCTCAGCAGGGGCGACGGTGCTTTCAAGCCGATGATGGTTGTCTGCAACGGGATCGAGGCGAAGCGTCTCTGGCCCTTCGGGTCGATCGATAATCACCGTCGCCGCCAAGTCATCGGCGTGACGATCGATAGTCAGCCGCATCCGCTCGCCGGCCGGTGTATCGACGATTTCCAATGTCCCTTCAGCCAGATCGCAGACTACCTTGAAGGGCTCTGGCGCATGATGGTGAGCATGAGAGATTTCCGCGGCCGGCCCGGCCGAGCTCATCAGGCGGACATTGGCTTCCGCCAACGCCGGCAAGTGGGCGAACAGCTCCTCCTTGAGGGCTTCGGTTACGCCCAGCACGTCCTTGGCCGTCGCCATCTCCGGAACACTGATGGCGACATCGGCATGCAGGCGATGTCCGATCCAGCGTGCCTGCACGCTATGGACATGCTCGATGCCGGATACGTGCTCGGCGGCATGATGGATTTCATCGACGATGGCGGGCTCGACTCCGTCGAGCATGCGGGTCAACACGGCTTTCGACGACTGCCAGACGATGGCGAAGATCGCCAGCGTGATCAACAGTCCGACGATCGGATCGGCAAGCGGAAAGCCCAGCCATACGCCAATGGCGCCCAGGACAACCGCCAGGCTGGTAAAGCCATCGGTGCGGGCATGGTAGCCGTCCGCGATCAGCGCCGCGCTGTTGATCTCGCGGCCGACGCGGATACGGAACACGGCGACGGCTTCGTTGCCGATGAAACCGATCAGGCCGGCGATGGCGACCCAGCCAAGAAATGTGATGGGCTTCGGATTGATCAGGCGATCGATCGCCTCATAGCCGGCGACGATGGCACTGAAGAGGATGATGAGAACGATGACGATCCCAGCCAGATCCTCGACCCGGCCCAGCCCGTAGGTGAACGTCTTGCTCGGTTTGCGGCGGGCCAGCACGAACGCGATCCACAGCGGAATGGCAGTGGCCGCGTCGCCGACATTGTGGATCGTATCGGCCAGCAGCGCCACGCTGCCGGAGAGGAACACAACCACAAGCTGGAGCGCTGCCGTGATGGCCAGAACGACGAATGACCATTTGATCGCCCAGATGCCGCGCGTCGTCGTGGCGATCGCCGGATCTATGACACCGTGTGTGTGGCCATGGCCACCATCACCGTGATCATGCCCGTGGCTGCCCATGCCATGCGTCATTGGGCCAAACCCAAACCAGTCGCGAACTTTGTCCATAATGACGCTTCTCACAGGTACTTGGTGATATCTTTGAACTCGTCGATCGAGCGGCGCTGCTCGCGCGCCAGCGGCCCGACGACGTCTTCAAGGCAATGGTTGAGATGATCCTGGATCAGGGTCTTCTTGGCCTGCGAAATGGCCTTCTCGACAGCATGAAGCTGCTGGGCGAGGTCGAGGCAGGACCGGCCCGCCTCGATCATTTCGATGACGCCCTTGAGATGTCCATCGGCCCGTTTCAAGCGCTTGACGATATCGGGATGCGTTTCGTGGATGTGGGGCTGGTCGCTCATAGCTTGATACTATCCTCCTGGAGGGGATAGGCAAGCCTCAAAGAGGCCTCGATTCTAATCTAGCAAAAACCATTCGTTAAGGTTTTAGAGAATAATCGCCGTTCATGCCGAATCGGATCCACAGCACGGTTTTTTGCCTGGTCATCGCTTTAGCGATGATTTTCGGCATGCTCCGTCCTTTCGGCTATTCGACCTCACACGATCCGATCGCGATTGCCACCGCGGTTGAACGTCAAGGCGGAGCCGCCGCGCAGATCGAAGATCATGGCCACGCATATGATGATGGCGTTTCCGGCGAGCAGAGCTCTGACCATTTTCACGGGCACAATGCGGCAGACCACTCGCACGAGACAGCGAGTACGCCCGCCGACTTCGCACCGACCGTTCCACAGCTCGAACGGGGCTGGCTGAACTATCCGCCGACTTTCGTCGATCCGGGCACGACATTCCGGCTCGAGCGACCGCCGAGACCGTTCCTCGCCGCATGATCGCGGCCGCTCACGCGGCTACCCTCAACGACGAAGATTGGAAATCTTATGCAAGGACCCTTCGACCGGGGTCGGTCACGCTCGCGCCGCGCGCGTTGGCGACCCACCCTGCCCCTGCTTATCGCTCTCATGACCCTGCCGCTCCTGGGCGGGGCTGCCTTCGCCCACGCCGTGGCCGAGGGCGACAAGGGCTATATCCAGGAAATCTCGGGCATCAACGTGCTGCCCTTCATCTATCTCGGCGCCAAGCACATGGTGACCGGATACGACCACATCCTGTTCCTTTTCGGCGTGATCTTCTTCCTCTATCGGATGAAGCATATCGGCATCTATGTCAGCCTGTTTGCGCTCGGTCATTCGACGACGATGCTGCTCGGCGTCTATTTCAACGTCGGCATCAACAGCTACATCATCGACGCCATCATCGGCCTGTCCGTGGTCTACAAGGCGCTCGACAATATGGGCGCTTTCCAGAGATGGCTCGGCTTCCAGCCGAACACCAAGGTCGCGACGCTGGTTTTCGGATTCTTCCACGGTTTCGGCCTGTCGACGAAGATCATCGAATACAACATCTCTCCTGACGGCCTTGTGCCCAATCTGCTGGCCTTCAATGTCGGTGTCGAGGTCGGCCAACTCATGGCCCTTGGCGCTATCCTGATCGTCATGGGCTACTGGCGCCGGACACGCGGCTTCTGGCGCCACGCCTATACCGCAAACGTCATCATGATGACGGCCGGTTTCCTGCTGATCGGATATCAGCTCACCGGCCTGTTTGTCGCAGCATAAGGAATCGAAATCATGTACAACACCGACCTTCCCAGCCGCACCGATTTGCCGACGTCAGCGCAGCTGAAGCGCTCCACCTTCATTGCCGCGCTGACGGCGCTTGCCTTGCTCGTCACGGTCGTCATGCCGTCCGAGTATGCGATCGACCCGACCGGAGCAGGCAGATTGCTCGGCCTCACCAATATGGGTGAAATCAAGACACAGTTGGCAGCCGAGGCGGCAGAGGACGAAATGGCCAGCGCGAAGGCTTCGGCCGAGCGGATGACGCAAATGGTGCCTCCGGCCGAGTTGATGGCGCGCATGGACCGAATTGAAAACCTCCTCGTTGCCCTTACCGCCGAACAGCCCGCGTCGCAGCCATCCCCAACTGGGGAGGCCGTTGCCCAAGATAATGTGACGGTTGGAGAGATTGCTCCTGCCGAGGCTCCGGCCATTGCTGCAGCGCCTGTCGCCGAAGCAACCTCGGAAGCCCCGATCCGCCCAGATGGAAGGCAAGACGAGCTATCCTTCACGTTGGCGCCAGGCCAAGGTGCCGAAGTCAAGCTCGTGATGCGGCAGGGCGCCAAGGCAAACTTTTCCTGGACAGCTGACGGTGGCGTGGTGAACTTCGAGACGCACGGCGATGGCGGCGGTCAGTCCGTCAGCTACGAAAAAGGTCGCAGCGTTCCCGCTGACGAAGGTGCCATTGAAGCCGCCTTCGACGGAAATCACGGTTGGTTCTGGCGGAATCGCGGTGACAGAGAAGTAACGCTGACGATCACGACAGAAGGGAACTACATCGACATCAAGCGCGTGATCTAGCCCCTGCGCGCCCCCGATATAAGAACGGAAGCCGATCCGTCGGCTTCCGCAACAACTTGCAGCGGATTGATCAGAGATGAGGGCGGTTTGATTGACGCGCCTCGGGAAGTGTCGCTGACAGCCGATTGCCTGCTCACGTGTGAAGAGTCGCTAAAAACCCTTACGGCAAAGGTTCTCCAGATCCACTTTTCCTATTCCTTCGATGCCGAGCGCAGGAAGGATATCATTGTCTGCCTTAAGATCGCGACCATAGGCTGCAGAGAATATCGAAATTCCAGCCTCATGGAGGATCGCTGGGTTTCCGCTGATCTTCCCCAAGAGTACCGTCGGCAGCAGCCCGAAAGGAACGTCCTCCAGAACATAGCGGCTTTCGATAGTTGACGGGCCCAAGCCGCCGCGGCCTTGGCGATCCATCTCCTGGTTCATTTCCGAAACGGTACCCATAGGGACGTGAAACGACAATGAAAAATGCTCTTCAACTGTGCGCACGGCAATTCCAAAACGGGCGGCGATCGCCAATCGTTCCGCGTCCAGAGCCTCGATAACGCGGCCGACAGCCGGCGTGACATTTCCGGCCTGGCTCCACTGCTCTCCCTTCTCCATGCGTGTGAGATTAAGAAGGGCGATCCCGAGATGGTTCTGCGGATTGAGGTTGCTGAGCGCGATAGCAAGCATGCCGTCGCGCTTGACGAAACGATCGCCGAACAGGGTCGTGCAAAGTCGGAACCCTTGGTCCATCGCGTCGAACGGGAGCGTCGCAACATCGACCTTCTGGCGAACACTGGCAACGTGGACTTCTGTTGGTCCAGACTGACGGCCGGTCACCAACGTTGTGCCCCAGACGACGATCGGCAGGCGAACCTTGAGTTCCGCCAATTGCCTGGAGAGATACAGCGCTCCGAAGGAACTGTGAGAGCTGATGATTACCGGCATTCCCTCCCTCAGATAAGGAGCGGCAGCATCCATCACTTTCTTGTGCCCATTAGCCGGCAGCGCGATCATCACAACGTCTGCAGTGGCAACAGCCTCTTTACAATCCTTGGCGATACGCACCGACACCGTTGCCTCGATAGCGCCCGTGGCCGTTAGCGATTCGCCGGTGGCCAGTGCCTTGGTGCGCTCTCCCGACGGCGACCAAAGCATTGGATCGTGCCCCGCCTCCGCCAGGCAGGCAGCAAGGCCGTAAGCAATTGCGCCGGCCCCCAGAATACTCACCCGCATAGGAGTTCTCCTGTTTCATTCGTTATGGATCGCAGCGCGGCGAACGCCATTGCATGCACGGCCGGCAGGCAGGCACAACTCGATCGAAGCCTGTGGCTTCCTTGAGCCTGGCTACCCATGAAAATCGTCATCCATGGGGTTCAGCTGGAACGCGTTCGGGCCACATGGCCGAGACGGCCGACGACGCTCTGTGGGCTTGCGTATCATTCCGATCGTACGGCGAATCACCCACGCCTCTCCGGCCATATTTCATTTCCGCCTTGACATATATCAAATCTGCATGAGACGATCGTACTCATACATAAAACGCATGTAGGCGTAAATGGAAACTCGAGACCTCCAGGCATTCCTTGCTGTTGCTGCCAGCGGTAGCATCACCAAGGCGGCTGACGTGCTCGGGCGCTCCCAGCCTTCGGTGACCCGCACCATCCAGGACCTCGAGGCGGAACTCGGCTTCGAATTGCTGCACCGTGTCGGTCGACGCGTGCAGTTGTCGGAAGAGGGCGTGGCTTTCGAGGAGGAGGCGCGGCGCTTGCTGATGTCCTTCACCGAGCTTGCCGCGCGGGCCAAGATGATTGCCGCCGGCAGAGGGCGGATCCTGCAGATTGTCACCACCTCGGCAATCGGAACCGGCTTGATCCCGACGGCCATGGCCGAGCTCAACGGTGTCGAACTTCCGCACGAGACGCATCTCGGGCAGTTTCTTCCGTCGATCGTTGCCCAGGAAGTGCGCAGCGGTCGTGCCGAGATCGGGTTTTCAAGCTTGCCGCTCGACACGCCCGGCCTGGATGTCCTGAGGCTCTATTCGGCGCCTGATGTTGCGGCCGTGCGGAAAGACGATCCGCTGGCTGAACTCGACGTCATACCGCTTTCCGCCTTTGCCGGTCGCCGCGTCGCCACACTGCTCAACCCCCTGCGTTTCCAGTTGCATGTCTCCAAGGCACTGGCGGCCAGGGGCATCGACACCGGCCCAGTGATCCGGACCAATACCGCATACGGCGCGTTACAGATCGTGCGCCAGACTGGTGCGGCGGCGGTCATAGATCCCCTCACCGCTTATGGCGTCGCCCTGCCTGATGTCGTCATCCGCCCGATCGACGTGACCGTTCTTTTCTATTGGGGCGTTGTGGCTGCCGAGAAACGCCCCCTTCGTCCAGTCGCGCAGGCGTTGATGGATGCGGTCGAGGCGGTGGCTGAACGGTCGATCGTCGGCTTCAAGAAACTAGATCCGACCCTCGCTGGCCAATTGGTGAGCGATCCTGCATCCGGCACAAATCACGGAACAGGAATATGAAGCATACCCCCGCCGCGCCAACGCCGACAGGTCTTGCTGCGCTCGAAGCACAGCTCGCGCAAGATCTCGACTTTCTCGAACTGCCCGCCAAGCCATGGGTTCCCGCGCGTTCGCACGATGGCGTGCCGGTCCGTGATGTCGTGGTGATCGGCGCCGGCATGTGCGGACTTGCTGCCACGGCAAAGCTGGTGCTGACCGGGATAACCAATGTCGTCGCCTATGACGCGGCTCCGGCAGGGCTCGAAGGGCCGTGGGTAACGTTTGCCCGCATGCAAACGCTCCGGTCGCCGAAGACCCTGCACGGTCCGTCGCTCGGCCTTCCGCAATTGACGTTCCGCGCCTGGTTCACGGCGCAATGGGGCGTTGAGGCCTGGCGGTCGCTGGACAAAATCCCCAAGGGCCAGTGGATGGATTACCTGGTCTGGTACCGCAAGGTTCTTGCTCTGCCAGTGCGCAACAGCGTGCGCATGACCGCCGTCGCACCGGTTGGTGATCTGATTGCGATCGATATCGAGGGCGCGGAATCCGGCCGGGTGCTCAGCCGTCATCTCGTTCTGGCCACCGGTCGCTCCGGTCTGGGCGGTTTTGCCGTACCCGATTTCCTCAACGGAATCGATCGCGCCTATTGGGCCCATTCTGCCGACGACATCGATTTCGATGCGCTGAAAGGCAAGCGTGTGGCAGTTATTGGCGCCGGTGCCTCTTCCATGGACAATGCTGCGACCGCACTTGAGGCGGGCGCCGGCTCTGTCGACATGTTGATCCGGCGCAAGGAGATGCCGCGCATCAACAAGCTGACCGGCATCGGCAGCCCGGGTGTTGTACTCGGCATGCATGAATTGCCCGATGCCTGGAAGTGGAAGTTCTTCGACTACACCGCCTCCACCCAGACGCCGCCGCCGCGTTCATCGACGCTTCGCGTGTCTCGCCACGCGAATGCTCGGTTCTTTCTCGACTGCGGCATCGTTGCGGTAAGGGAAGATCCGGGAGGCCTGCTGATCGAAACCACACAAGGGCCGATGCGCTACGATTTCCTGATCGCGGCAACCGGCTTCTCAAATGACTTCAATGGCCGCCCGGAATTCGCGGCGATCGCCCCACATATCCGCATCTGGTCGGATGGCCGATATACGCCGGATATGGGGCCGGCTCGTGCAGGCATGTCGGATGCGCCGGATCTCGGTCCCGCCTTCGAGTTTCGTGAACGCATTCCCGGTTCCCGCCCGATGCTGGCACATATCCACTGCTTCAACGACGCGGCCATGCTGACGCACGGCAAGGTCTCCGGCGACATCCCGGCCGTCAGCGCCGGTGCCGACCGTCTTGTGCGCGGCATCGCATCTTCACTTTTTGCCGAGGATGTCGAAGCCCACTTCACCAATCTGATCGCCTACGACACGCCCGAACTTCTGGGCGACGAGTGGGTCGATTCAACACCCTTGCTGCAGAAGGAGGCCGCGTTGTGATCGACGCGATGGACAAGGCTGCCGGCCTTTCACCAGATGATCCCCTTTTCGCCGCACGGCGATTTCGGCCCGAATTCGTGCGAGGGGCAGAAGAATGTCGCCTCTCGGTGCTGCACCCGGCAACTGATCAGGGGCTGGCGCCGAATTTGCGTATTGCTCTTGCCCGTCGCATGGCGGCCCTGAACGCCGATCCGGTCTTGGTGGCCGAATATGATGTGCAATTGGCTCAGCTTGGTCCGACTGAGCAGCTTCTGGCCTTGGCCCAGGGGGAAACGGATTTGAATGAACCCCTGGCGACCATCGTTCGTCACGTTGACCTGGTCACCCTGACGCCGAAAAAGGCGGAAGCGAGCCATATCGCTCTCCTGGAGAAGGCTGGATTGAACAATCCTCAGATCGTCGCGCTCTCCGAGCTGATCGCTTTTGTCAACTTCCAGACACGGGTGGCGACCGGCTTGCGCCTGATGAGGTCGACATGATTTCCTCGGTGCGTCTGAAGCCATTGAATTGGCATCCGTACATCGTGCCGGTCGAGCTATCCGAGGCCACGCCGGAACAGCTTGAAGCGATGAAGGTCACGCCATCGGCCAAGAAAGTTTCGGAATATGTGCGCACCCTTGCGCATGACCCAGAGAGCTATCTTGCCCGCACGGTTCTGTTCAACGCAATCATGTACGTCGAAGGCGGGCTTGCCCGTCCTGACCGCGAACTCGGTGCATTGGGTGCCTCGATCGTCAATGGCTGCAAATTCTGTGCCGTCGTTCACGCCCGCAGGCATGCAGAGCTGACCAAGAGCGACGAAGTGGTCACCGCGCTGTATCTCGACAAACCTGAGGCGCTCGGCCCACGCGATGCGGCTATCTACAGCTTTGCCCGCCGCCTGTCGGCGGCACCGTCGGAAGCGACGGCAGACGATATCGCCGCGCTTCGATCAGTCGGCATAGATGACCGCGAGATCATCGACCTGATCCACGCCATATCGATCTTCGGCTGGGCAAACCGGCTGATGCACGTTCTCGGCCATGCGGAGAGCGGGTGATGATGTCGCATGCGGTCAAAGGCACTCCGTCCCACACTCTGAAGGGCACCAACCAGAAATGCTTGAACTCAAAGATATAAAGCTGTCCTACGGAAGCACGCAGGTCCTAAACGGCGTCAATCTCTCGGTAAAGCGAGGCGACGTTGTGTCAATCATCGGCCCCAGCGGCACCGGCAAGACCACCCTGCTGAAATGCATCAACTACCTGGTTAAGCCGGCATCTGGAACCATCGCGTTCGATCAGATTCGAATGGATTACCAGCGCCCCGACAAGGCGGCTGTTCAGGCGATCCGCCTCCGGACAGCGATGGTCTTTCAGCAATTCAACGTCTTCAAGAACATGACCGTCCTCCAGAACGTCATGGATCCGCTGGTCGTCGTGCAGCGTAAATCCACGGACGAGGCGCGTGAAATCGCGCTTAGTGAGCTTGAACGAGTTGGCCTTTCCGACAAGCGGGACAGCTATCCGTCCCAACTGTCAGGCGGACAGCTCCAGCGGACTGGAATCGCACGAGCGCTGGCGGTTCGACCAGATGTGATCCTCTTCGACGAACCGACATCATCGCTTGATCCTGAACTGGTCGGTGAAGTTCTGAAGGTGATCAAAGACGTCACCTCGTCAGGGATCACTTCGCTGCTTGTGACCCACGAGATGCAATTCGCAAAGAACATCTCCAACCGGATCGTCTTCATGGATCGTGGCGTGGTCGCCGCCGATGGCAGCCCGGCTGACATCTTCGACGCACCGTCCAGCCCACGACTTGCTCAATTTCTGCAGTCAGAACTCGCTTTTCAATAATCCAACAAGAAGGGAACCTAAGAAATGTCTGCAATCACATCCAGTTTTTCTCGCCGCTATGCCCTGGCCATCGCTGGCGGCATCGCAATTGCCCTTGCAACAGCGGGGATCAGCCATGGCCAGACCGTTCGGACGATCAAGATCGCCACGTCTGCCGAATCCAAGCCGCTGGCATGGGGCGCGATCGGCGTCGAGCCGCAAGGCTATGAGCCCGATCTCCTGAGGGCGATCAACGCAAAGCTGCCGCAATACAAGTTCGAAATGGAAGGCGTCTCCGACATTGCCCAGGAAACCGGCCTCGCCACGGGCAAGTACGACATCGCGGTCGGTGGCTACTACAAGTCGCCCGAGCGCTCCAAGCAGTTCCTCATTCCGGAAAATCCCATGGGCGCCAGCCTGATGAAGATCTACAGCAAGAAAGACAGCGGCATTAAGGAAATGAAAGACCTGGTCGGCAAGAGGATCGTTCCGACCACGGCCGGCGGTGGAACCTACAAGTTCATCATGAATTGGCAGAAAGAAAACCCGCAATACAAGCTCGAAGTCACGGCATCGAGTGCCGGTATCCCCTACCCGAACCGGCTGGACGAAGTTCAGAACGGCAAGTTCGACGCTCTCGTCCTGCCGTCGAATCTCGGTGAGCAGACCGTCATCGAGCAAAAGAAACTCGATATCGTGGCATCCGAACCAGTGTTCAGCAACAACACCTACATGCTGATCCACCGATCTGACGAGAACAAGGGTCTGGCCGACGATGTGAACAAGGTTCTCAAGGAATTGAAAGACGACGGCACGATCGAAAAGCTCTCGCAGAAGTGGTTCGGCGAGGGCATCGTCCAGTACATGAAATAGCACGGCCGTCGACGACCATATTCGCTAGTCAGCGGCAAGGCTGAATTGCAAGAAGGAGCGTTTCAAAGTGGATGTATCTGCTATGATTCCCGAGTTGCTCTCGGCACTGCCGCTGACGCTCGCCATCACGTTTACAGCCCTCATTTCCGGGTTCTGCCTGGCTCTCATCGCGACAACCCTCCGGGTCCGCAGAGTGCCAGTCATCAGTCCCCTGGTGGACCTCTACGTGTCCTATGCCCGGAGTGTTCCTGTCGTACTGCAGTTGTTCGTCGCGTTTTATGGGCTTCCGCTGTTGGTGATCCTGTTCGGCGCCAAAGATTTTATTTCAGCGACGATGGCTGCCATGGTGGGGTTGAGCCTCTACCACGGCGGCTATCTGTCGGAAGTCATGCGGCCCGCATACCTGGCCGTCGATCGCGGCCAGCACGATGCGGCCGACAGCCTTGGATATACGTTCCGACAGAAAATTACTCGCGTCGTCGGCCCGCAAGCGGTGCACTTCGCATTGCCGGGCTATGGGAACTCCATCATCTACCTGATCCATAACGTTGCGCTGGTCATGTACATCGGGGCAGCCGACGTCATGGCGACTGCACATCTGATCATGGAGCGCGATTACAACCAGTTCCAATTCGAAACCTACCTCGTCCTGGCGGTCATCTATTCGCTGATGTGCCTGGTCGCATGGCTCATCGTGCGCTTCTTCGAGCTTCGATCACCGATGCAAGCGCCTGAGGCCACGACAACAACTCCGATCAAGAACCAGCTCCTCGCGAGCGTCTGACGTAAGGGTATTCAACCATGTTTGATACCGATATTTTGCTTCAGGACACGCAGGAAATTCTGAGTGCCGTACCCGTGACAATTGGAATGGCGCTCATGATTTTCGTCCTGTCGACGATAGTCGGCAGCATATTCGCGCTTATCGAATACAGACGGGTACCGGTGCTGCGAGAGCTCATCATGACTTACAAGATCGTCTTCAAGGGCGTTCCGATGGTCATCGTGATTTTCCTCGCCTATTTCGGTCTGCCGCCCGCATTCCAGTTCCTGTTCTCATTGCTGGGGATCAACTTCAACGCCCACGAAACCCCCAATTGGGTCATCCTTGTAGTTGCGATTACCGGCTGTGTCGCTGCGTTCCAATCGGAGATTATCAAGGGAGCCCTGAATGCATTCGACACCGGTCAGTCGGACGCAGCCCATTCGCTGGGCTATACAAATGGCCAGCTGTTCCGGCGGATTCTATTTCCCCAGGTGGTCCTCACGGCAATTCCCGATCTTACTACCTCGATGATGGTCATCATGAAGGCGCTTTCTCTCGGATTCGCCATCGAGGTTGTCGATATCTTCGCCCAGTCCCAGCTGACCGCCGCGCTGAACTACTACTACCTCGAAGCCTTCGTGATTGCCGTCGTGATCTACATGGTGATTGCCTATATCGTCACCCAGATTGCCGACAGGCTGGAGCAGGCGCTGAGGGTGCGGACGTGAGGGCAAGTATGTGGAACAGGATCGCCAAGCTTCGGATATCCCGCCGCACATGGGAGACAATTCTTTTGGGCATGAAAAGCTTGAGGCGAACCTCAAATAGCCGATGCATGTACTGGTGATTTGACGCGATTCCATAGACAGCGGTCCCCCGCTATCACCATCCCGCCCGACGACGCTACTATGTGCATGCTCGCACAGACGTTCGCCGCGGCCTTCGAAACCGCTCGTGTCGCCCTCTGTGGCTTCGTAGCCAACGTCGGCAGCCGGACGTGCCGGAGGCGCAACAAGCGACAGCACCGCTGGGGCGGGGTTGTTCGCCTCACTGGGCCATGCCTTGTCCTGTCCTGCCAACTCGTCGATGATCAGGCAATCCGGCCCCTCGCCGCCGTGGCAGTGCTCGACCAGGTGATGAATCAGCCCGCGCAATTCGATCAGTTCGGCGATCTTCCTGTCGATCCCAATGAGCTTGGCTTTCGCAATGGCTCATGAGTAGGCAAACATTGCCTCTCACCATCGTGTTAGCACATCACGTTTTGCGACTCCGTCCAAGAAGACGAGGCGGCGTGTCTCGCCATCGAGACGTTTGACGCCGCGCACATCACAGCAGCGCGATCGACGCAAGTGCTGATCACTCACACGCTCAACCATCCCTCGAACTCGTCGAGCGTTGCCCGGCCGCCTGTACGTCGTGTCGCGCGGGCAACGTTAGACAGCAGCACCGAATGGCGGCGATCGCTTGCTGTGAGAAACCGGGCTCCCAGGAGCCATGTATCGTGCTATGCATCGCTGATTGTATCGCTGGAAGGGCCAGCCGCCTGGAGACGGGTGGGAATCCGGTGTTTTGCCCGAATGCGGGTTAGAGTCCCTCCCTCTCCGCCAAGGGTCGCGGACTCGAACCCATATTCTGCACAAGGTGAACTTTTTTTCGCGGGCATAATCATCCGAGAGGAACGGCTATGACCAAAACGCAGATCATCAGCGCGCTTATATGGGGCAGCGTGTCTGGCACCGTCCTTGCTGTTCTGTTCGGCGTCGCCTTTGTGATGTTGGACGTTCGATGCTGGGATGACCCTGGCAGGCGAAATTGGGACGCTGAAAGCCAGCTGTGCGTTCCATGACTGCCTGGGAGATAGCCGCCGACGCGACGGCGGGCGGTTTGTCCGGCGTTTATTACGGCTTCATAATTTCAAACTGACCCACTACCCAAAGCTGAGTGTGATTGCGATTGCCTCCTGCACAGAGTACCATCAAGGTGCGCGATCGGTCAGCGCGCTCGCACCTTCCTCCGAAGCGCAATGTGCGCAGCAGTAGATGATGTCATCTTGTTCGACGCCATGTCCGATGATCCGACATCTGCAATGCGGACACGTCGGAGCAAGTTTCTGAATCGCGCATTCGAAGCTGTCGAACGTGTAGATTTCCTCTGCAATCGTCACTTTGAAAGCCTTATCGTAGTCATTCCCGCATTGATCGCATCTGGCCATAGTTCTTTTCCTTCTTTCATTGGCTTCAAGCTCGACCAACTTGTCGCGCGGCGATAGGTTCCCGCCAGGATCATTGGGGCTTCCTAAGCGGGAGATGTGCGCGAGCCTGCGTCACGGCGCTGTTCGATCAAGCGGATCACCTCGTTGATGTCCCACGGCCCGATGTCGAGTTCCTTCAGGCCCGGCGCGTCGATTGCTGCCACATTGTCGTGACGCATAAGATCGACCTGGTTACGCGTTATGGGTGCGGCCGGAAGGAGCTCCGCGACGCCAGCCAAGGCGTTCCACGCCGCAAACGGCACCGGCATCAGCCTGATGTGAGTATCGAGCTGCCGGGCGATCTCCCGAAGCAGTTCCTTGTAGGTGTAGATGCGCGGGCCACCGAATTCGAATGCGGGCGAACCCTTGTGGCTTCGCCCGTCGATCAGCCGGCTCACTGCTTCTGCGACGTCTTCCACGTAGACCGGTTGAAGCCGAGTGCCGCCATCGCCGAACAGCGGATAGACCGGCAGGAGGCGTATCAGCCTCACAATGGTTGTGAGGAAAGCGTCGTCAGGTCCTGTCATGACGGCGGGACGCACAATGAAAGCACCGGGAAATGCGCCCTGCACAGCAATTTCTCCGCGCCCACGTGCCCTAATATAATTCGAATCCGATTGAGGATCGGAGCCGATCCCTGAAATCTGGACGAACTGGTCGACCTTGCCATCGCGCGACGCGGCGGCGAGTTTAGCCGCGGCCTCCACATGCACGCGTTCGAAAGTCTGGACGCCCTGCTCGACATAAAGACTGACAGCATTCACGATCGCCTCTGATCCAGCAATGGCCGAGCCGATCGAGGACGCATTCAATATATCCGCCTCGACTGCTTCGGGCATCCTTGTAATCGAGGAAAAGACTGGAACCACGCGAGCCGGATGGCGGGATGCGGCGCGGACCGTGAACCCCCTTTCCAGGAGTCGCTTCACGATTCTACGCCCGAGAAAGCCTGTTCCGCCGAATACGGTGACGATCCGTTCCACGTTGAGATCGGCGGGATCCATTTGCCATCCCTTGTCTTCGCATGCCTGCCGAGCGCGGGCCGCGAGGATTGCCCTTGGCCGGCGTACCAGCCCATCGAACATCAGGACGGTTGTAGAACAACAGAGGAACCCTTTTGTTCCAGTCGGCGAGGATCTGTCGAGGGACGGCTGATGTCAACGGAGGCGGTCAAACCGGTCAAATCGGGGAGCAAGAACAAGCTCGCGGCCGCTCAGAAGAAATGGACGGGCAATGCGGACGACATTGCCATGTTTCTCAGCAAGGCCAATCCCAACTGGTCCGAACAAGACCTGAAGGAAATGCCGCACAAGCATCTTGAGCTGACAACTGGTGAGGTCGTTGGCCGGCTGAAGAAAGATTGGGTAGCGGATATCAAATCCTACGACGAAGGTCACGTTCACATGTTGAAGTTCGCTGACATGTTGACGGACGGGATCGCCAAACAGTTCGCCGATAAGTTCAATGGCTAAGTGCTCGCGGCGGCCTGCCCAGCGATTCGGCGGGTGAAGCCATCGCTAACAGGTTCGTAGGGCGAGTTTGGCTCTCGGATGGATTACAGAGGCGTCGCCCGATGCGCCGCGATTGCACCCAGAAAAACCTTCCCAAACTCCTTGAGCTTCGCCGCCCCAACGCCATTCACTTCGGCGAAGGCGTCGAGGTCGCGGGGACAGCGTTCGGCCATGTCGATCAGCGTGCGATCGGAGAACACCACATAGGCCGGCACCTGGCGCTCCTTGGCGAGGCGCAGGCGCAGCGCCTTGAGCGCGGCCAACAGCGACGCATCGATGCCCTCGGCATTCATACCCTCGGCCGCTCGCATCTTGCGCAAGGCGCGGGTGCGGACCTCGACGCGGTAGTGGAACGGCATCTCGCCACGGCCGAGCGCATGGCCTTTTTCGGCGATGGCGAGACCACCATGGCCGCTCGGATCGGGTTCCAGGAACCCGCCTGCGGCAAGCTGCCGGATCAGCGACTGCCAGAAGTCCTTCTTGTGCGCCAGCCCGCTGCCGAAGCTGGCGAGCCTCTGGTGGTTCCTGGCCAGTACCTTCTCTGTCTCATGGCCAAGCAGAATGTCGATGACATGGCCGGCACCGAAGCGTTCTCCGCTCTGCGCGATGGCCGCCAGGATGATCCGCGCCTCCGCTCCGCCATCGGCGCGTGGCGCCTGGTCGAGGCAGGTGTCGCAATTGCCGCAAGGCTGAGCCTCTTCGCCGAAATAACCAAGCAGCACCTGGCGGCGGCACTGCGCCGTCTCGCAATAGCCGATCAGCGTATCGAGCCGGCGATGCGAGCGCCTTTTGTGCTCCACGGCAGCGTCCTCGTCGTCGATGAACAGCCGGCGCATGCGGATGTCGCCAAGGCCGAACAGCATATGCGCTTCCGCATCCCGCCCGTCGCGGCCGGCGCGGCCGATCTCCTGGTAATAGGCCTCGAGACTGCCCGGCATGTCGGTGTGGAAGACATAGGCCACATCAGGCTTGTCGATGCCCATGCCGAAGGCGATGGTCGCCACCATGACGACGCCGGACAAGGTCATGAAAGCGTTTTGATTCGCATCACGCGCGTCCTTGCTCATGCCGGCATGATAGGCGAGCGCGGTGACGCCGTTCTTCTCGAGGAAGGCCGCCATCTCCTCCGTCTTCTTGCGCGACAGGCAGTAGACAATGCCGCTGCGGCCGGGATGACGCTCGACGAAGCGCAGCAACTGGCGCTTGCTGTCCTGCTTGGCCTCGATGGCAAGCTTGATGTTCGGCCGGTCGAAGCCCAGCACCAGGGTCTCGACGCGCTCGGCGAACAGCCGGGCTTCGATGTCGGTGCGCGTGCTCTCGTCCGCCGTCGCCGTCAGCGCGATGATCGGCACACCGGGGAAGATATTACGCAGCCGCGATAGGTCCTCATACTCGCGTCGAAACGCCGGACCCCATTGCGAGATGCAATGCGCCTCGTCGACGGCAATCAGGCGAATATCGAGCCTGGCCAGCGCCTCGATCATCCGCTCGGTCATCAGCCGCTCCGGCGCGAGATAGAGCAGGCGCGTCTGGCCCGAAGCCACGCGCCGCCATGCGGCGATGTTGACCTCGCGGTCGATCGAGGAATTGATCGTATCGGCTGCCACGCCGGCAAGGCGCAAGGCCGCGACCTGATCCTGCATCAGCGCCACCAGCGGCGAAACGACAATGGTGAGCCCGCCCAGCACCAGCGCCGGAACCTGGTAGCAAAGCGATTTGCCGGCACCCGTCGGCATGACAGCCAGCACATGACGCCCGGCCAGCAGCGCATCCATGACATCGGCCTGGCCGGGGCGAAAATCATCGAAGCCGAACACGTCCTTCAGCACGCGCCGCTTGGGATCCTCGGCCAAGGTGCTCGTCGCCGATGCCTGCATCAGGCAGACACCGGGCTGGAATCTCGTGAACCGAAGAGGATGTGGAAACCGGTCAAAACGACTCTCTGCATGGGCACCTTGGCTTATCGCAGCTGTCATCGCACCACAACAGGAACAGGTGGTCGCAGCCTGCGCCTTCCCCGCGACACCTGCACCCCGCTGGATTCCTCCACGCACCACGATGTAAGCTCGGCCCGACAGGCCAGGGAGGGCGCGATGCTGAAGATCAGACAGGATGCTCTCGGCGAGCTGTTCCAATTGCAGCGCACCGCCTTCGAGGCGCAGCCTTCCCCGACTTTGGCGTCTGCAAGGACCGCCTGAAGCGCCCGCTGCAGTCGCGGCTGAGCGCCGGGGCCTTGCTGCGCCCGCCCTACGGCAAGACGTTCGAGCGGCTTTTCAGCCTGCTCCGGCACATCACCTGACCGAACGCAGCACCGGCCATCCACCTCCGGCGCATTAAGACTATCTTCACCATCATGCGGCAGCTTCCGCATCCTGCGGTCATGTCTTGAGTACCGCGGCGCCACAAGCGCCCAGGCAACAACCCGCGCCTCTTCAGGGGCGCGGGTCTTCCCTGCTCGATCTCTCACCGTTAAGCGAGGAAATCGGCTCGGTGCGGCGTAAAGCTATCGACCAGCCTTCCTGCCTCCAGCGCCTTGACGCCGTGCACCAGACCGGACGGCACGATGAAGCTGCCGCCGGCCGCAATGGTTTCGGTCCGGCCGTCGATGGTCACCTCGAAGCGGCCTTCGGCGACGTAACTTGCCTGGACATGCGGGTGCGAATGCAGAGCGCCGACGCCACCCTTGTCGAAGCCGAATTCGACCATCATCAATTCATCCGTGTGCAGGAGAACGCACCTCCTGTTACCGTCCGGCGTCGCCGTCCAGGCGCCCTCGCCCGCATGCGCGAAAATCTTTGCGGTCATCGTCATCTCCTCAGAGCAATTCCAGGAAAAGTGTGAAACGGTTTTCCGTTCGGAATTGCGTCGAAACAAAGAGGTAGCGCAGTTCGGCATTTCCGTGAAACGATGAACCGCGCTAGCGCGCTAGCCAGCCGCCATCCACAGGCACCACCGCGCCATGCATATAGTTCGACGCCGGCGCCAGCAGGAAGACGGCGGCGTCGCCAATATCGCCCGCGTCGCCCCAGCGGCCTGCCGGGATGCGCGCCAGGATGGCGGCGCTGCGATCGGGATCGGCGCGCAGTGCCTGCGTGTTGTTGGTTTCTATATAGCCCGGCGCGATGGCGTTGACGTTGATGCCTTTTGCCGCCCATTCGCAGGCGAGCAGCCGGGTGATGCCGAGCACGCCATGCTTCGAGGCGGTATAGGATGCGACCCGGATGCCACCCTGGAAACTCAGCACCGAGGCGATGTTGACGATCTTGCCCTGATGCCCGCCGGCCAGGACACGCCTGGCAAAGGACTGGCAGAGCAGAAAAACCGTCTTCAGATTGACGTCCATGACGTCATCCCAATCGGTCTCGCTGAGATCGACGGCATCGGCGCGGCGGATGATGCCGGCATTGTTGACCAGTCCGTCGAGCGGACCGCTTTCCTCCCAGATACGTTCGAGCAACGGACCCGCTGCCGACGTATCGGCAAGGTTGGCACTCACCGCCTCGAATTGCCCGCCCATCGCGGCAACCCTGCTTGCCGTATCGTCCATCGACGAGCGGCCGACGCCGATCACCGCGCCGCCGGCGCGTGCGATCGACACCGCGATGCCTTGGCCGATGCCGGTGTTGGCGCCGGTCACCAGCATACGCTTTCCGGCCAGGCTGAATGCGGAGTTATCGCTCACCGCAATTCGTCCAATGCCACTGGATCGACATCGGTATAGTCGACATTGTCGCCGGCCATCGCCCAGATGAAGGCGTAGTTGGACGTGCCGGCGCCCGAATGGATCGACCAGCCAGGCGACAGCACCGCTTCCTCGTTGCGCATCACCAGATGGCGCGTCTCGTCCGGCTCGCCCATGAAGTGGAAGACGCGCGCCGTCTTGGCCAGGTCGAAATAGAGATAGGCCTCCATGCGCCGGTCATGCACATGGCATGGCATGGTGTTCCACACTGAGCCCGGCGCCAGCTGCGTCATGCCGACCACCAACTGGCAGGTCTTTGCACCCTCGGCATGGATGAACTGGAAGATCGAGCGTTCGTTGCAGGCATCCTTGCTGCCGAGATCGAGGCGCTTGGCGTCGCCGATGCGGATCAGCCGGCTGGGCCAGGCGTGATGCGCCGGCGCGCTGAGCAGATAGAATTTTGCCGGCACGCCCTTGTCCGCCGACGCGAACGACACGTGGGCTGTTCCCATGCCGAGATAGAGCATGTCGCGCGCCTGCAATTCAAAGGACTGGCCGCCGGCCTCGATGACGCCTGCCCCACCGATGTTGACGGCGATCAGCTCGCGGCGGTCGAGGAAGTTCTTGGTCCCGGTCGGCTTGATCGCCTCCAGTTGAAGCGGCAAGCCGGTCGGCACGGCACCGCCGACGATCATGCGGTCGTAATGGGTGTAGGTCAGGCTGATGCGACCCGGCTGGAACAGGTCTTCGATGTGGAAATTGTGGCGCAGCTCATCGGTTCCCATGGCCGCCGCGGCGACCGGATCGATGGCGAAGCGCGAGGTATAATCGGTATGGCTCTGGCTCATTTCAATCCTGACTTGAGATGGGGCTGTCCTGACTTGATTGATTTATTCGCCGGCAGCGGCCTTGACCGAACTGGCATAAAAATGCTGCCTTGCATGCAGGCGCTCGCGGTAGCGTTGCTGGCTGGCGGTGAGATGCGTCCGCATCGCTTCACGCGCGGCCTCGGCATCGCCTGAGGTAATAGCGTTGAGGATCACCAGATGCTCGCGCTGCAGACCGCGCTGATAGCTGTCGGATTGCACCAGCTCGGTCGACCAGGGCGAGGTCACGTCGCACGGAATGGCGCGCCGGCCGAGCACGTCGAGCATCTCGACATAGAACGGATTGTTGGTGGCGCTGGCGATCGCGCGGTGGAAGGCGAGGTCGGCCGGGCCGGTCGGCTCGCTGGCAAGCAGCAGCCGTTCGAACTCGAAAAACGCTTCCTGGATCGCTGCCTCCTGCGCCGCGTTGCGGCGGATGGCGGCGATCCCGGCCGATTCGATCTCGATCGCAAGCCGCACTTCCAGCACGTTGAGCGCAATCGAATCCTTGCTACCCATGTCGGCGGCCAGCGCGCCGAACATCGTCGAGATGTGCTCGTTGACGAAGACGCCGGCGCCTTGGCGCGGCTCGACCAGCCCATCGGCGGCAAGCTTGGCCAGCGCCTCGCGGATGACGGTGCGGCTGACGCCGAAGGTCTCGGTCAGCTGGCCCTCGGTCGGCAATTTGTGGCCAGGCTGAATCTCGCCCGCCTGCAGCTGCCTGCGGATCGCCGCGACGACGGTTTCCGACAGTTTGGGTTTTCTCTCGACCTTGAGGTCGGCGGATGCAGCGGGCACTTGATGGTTCTCCTAGTGGAACAGGCTCGGTAGCCACAATGAGATTTCCGGTATGTAGGTGACAAGCATCAACACGACGAAAGCCGCGCCGTAGAATGGCCAGATCGAGCGCATCGCCGTCCAGATCGGGATCCGCCCGATGGCGCAGCTGACGAACAGCACCGCCCCCACTGGCGGCGTGCACAGGCCGATGCCGAGATTAAGGATCAGGATGACGCCGAAATGCACGGGGTCTACGCCGTAGGCCATCACCACGGGCAAGAAGATCGGCGTGGTGATGATGATCAGCGGCGACATATCCATGAACGTGCCGAGGATAAGCAGCACCACATTGATCATCAGCAGGATGACCAGCTTGTTGTCGGACACTGACTGCAGGAAGGCGACGAGCGCGGCGGGGACCCTGAGATAGGCCAGCAGCCAGCCGAAGGCAGCAGCACAGCCGATGATCATCAGCACCATTGCCGTCGTGCGCACGGCCGCCGTTGTAGCGGCGACGAAGTCGTTCCAGCTCATCGAGCGGTAGATGACAAGCGTCACCAGGAAGGCGTAGACGATGGCGATGCACGAGCTTTCAGTGGCCGTGAAGACGCCGGAGCGGACGCCGCCGAAGATAATACCGATAAGGACCAGGCCCGGAATTGCGGCGACAAGCAGCTGCAACGCGCGGCCGAAGCCCGCGAACGGCTCGGTCGGGTAGCCGCGACGGCTGGCAACCCAATAGGCCGTGATCATGAGAGACAGCGCCAACAGCAGGCCGGGTATGACGCCCGCGGTGAAAAGGTCGGCGATCGAGATGCGGCCGCCGGCCGATATCGAATAGATGATCATGTTGTGCGAGGGCGGGATCAGCAGCGCAATGATGGCGCCGACCGAGGTGATGTTGACGGCATAGTCGATGCCGTAGCCGCGCGCCTTCATCTGCGGGATCATCAGCCCGCCGACCGCCGAAGCATCGGCCACTGCGGATCCGGAAATGCCGCCGAACATGGTCGAGGCAGCGATGTTGACCTGCCCCAGCCCGCCGCGCAGATGACCGACCAGGGAACCGGCAAGCGCCACCAGCCTGGCGGCAATGCCGCCGCGCACCATCAGGTCGCCGGCGAAGATGAAGAACGGGATGGCCATCAGCGAAAACACGCTGACGCCGGAGTTGAGACGCTGGAACACCACAAGCGGCGGCAGGTCCAGCACCAGAACCGTCGCGAAGCTGGCGACGCCAAGGCAGAACGCGATCGGTGTGCCGATGATCAGCAGGAAGACGAAGGTGCCGAACAGAACCGTCAGGGCCATTACAGATCCTCCTCGCCCGTGGCGTACTGATCGGCGTCTACGGGCAGTCCGGCAAATCGCCCGGCCAGCCGCTCCAGGGAAAACAGACAGACGAGCGCGCCGCCCAGGATGACCGGCAGGAATCCGACGCCGCCCGGCAAGGAAAGCGACGGCATCACCGTGTTCCAGGTCAGCCTGGTGAGCTGGATACCGTAGATGATCATGCCCGCGCCGAAGGCGAGCACGACGATGTCCGAAATGCTGCGCAGTACCGCCTTGGCGCCATGCGGCAGGAAGTAAAGCAGCACATCGAAACCCAGATGGGTGCGCTCGCGAACGCCGACGGCAGCACCCAGGAAGATGAACCAGCCCATCAGCAGCACCGAAAAGGACTCAGTCCAGCTCGGCGAACTATTGAGGACGTAACGGGAAAACACCTGCCAGAAGATGATCAACGTCATCAGCGTCAGTCCGGCACCGCTGACCCACAGTGCAAGCCTTGCGAGCTGTGACAGCAGCCGCTCCGTGGCCAGCCAGAATGATTTCATATACGCGTCTCCCCGGATGGTGGCGCGGATCAACGCGCCACCATTGTCGCGAACGGATTATTTGGTTGCCTGGATGCGCGCCGCGAGATCCTTCAGCTCGGGCGTCGAGAGATACTTGTCGTAGACCGGCTTCATCGCGTCGATCAGCGGCTGCTTGTCGATCTCGCTGACCTTGACGCCGGCGGCTTCGACGATGTCGCGCGATTTCTTTTCCTGCGCGTCCCACAGTTCACGCATCTTGACGACGCTGTCCTTGGCCGCCTGCCGCACGATCGCCTGGTCCTCCGGCGACAGCTTGTCCCAGCTCGCCTTCGCCATCACCAGCACCTCCGGAACGATCTGGTGCTGGTCCATCGTGTAGTGCTTGGCAACCTCATAGTGTTTGGCCGATTCGAAGCTTGGCCAGTTGTTCTCGGCGCCGTCGATGACACCGGTCTGCAAGGCCGAATAGACCTCGCCATAGGCCATCGGCGTGGCGTTGGCGCCGAGCGCATTGACCATGTCGACGAAAACGTCGGACTGGATGACGCGGAACTTCATGCCCTTCATGTCGGCCATCGAGGCGATGTCCTTCTTGGTGTTGTAGAAGGAGCGGGCGCCGGAATCGTAGAAGGCGAGTCCGACCAGATCATGCGCCTCGAAAGCCTTCAGGATCTCGTCGCCGATCGGCCCGTCCATCACGTGGCGCATGTGCTCGACCGAACGGAACATATAGGGCAGCGACGGCACGGCGGTTTCCGGGACGATACCGTTGAACGGTCCCATCGAGACGCGGTTGAGATCGATGACGCCGGTCTGCGTCTGCTCGATCGTGTCCTTTTCCTCACCAAGCTGCGCCGAATGATAGACCTCGACCGAGTAGGCGCCCTTAGTGCGCTCCTTGATCAGCTCGCCCATGTACTTCACCGCGTCGACGGTCGGGTAGCCATCCGGATGCGTGTCGGCCGAGCGCAGCACGGTTTCGGCGTTGGCAATGCCGACCAGCAGTGAGCCGAAAGCGAACGTGGCTGCCGTCAATTTCGAAAAATGCAACATGACTTCCTCCCTTTTAAAATCGAAGCGCCCGGCTCAGAGCCGGTACGCCTTCTTGGCAAGCGTGTAGGCAAGCTCCCGCGCCAGCTCATGCGCCTCGTCCTCGTGTAGCCGATGCTCGGCGACGAGACGCGCGAGGAACGCGCAGTCGACCCGCCGCGCCACGTCGTGGCGCGCCGGGATCGATGGAAAGGCGCGGGTGTCGTCGTTGAAACCGACGGTGTTGTAGAAGCCGGCCGTCTCGGTGGTCATCTCGCGGAAGCGCCGCATGCCTTCCGGGCTGTCGTGGAACCACCAGGCCGGCCCGAGCTTCAGCGCCGGGTAGACACCGGCCAGCGGCGCGAGTTCGCGCGCATAACTGGTTTCGTCGAGCGTGAAGAGAATGACGGTGAGGTCGCGCTCCAGCCCGACGCAGTCGAGCAGCGGCTTCAGCGCCGTCACATAGTCGGTCCGGGTCGGGATATCGAAGCCCTTGTCGCGGCCGAATTTTTGGAAAACAGCCGGCGAATGGTTGCGCCAGGAGCCGGGATGGATCTGCAGCACCAGCCCGTCGTTGAGGCTCATCTTGGCCATCTCGGTCAGCATCTGGGCGCGGAACAGTTTTCGCTCGCGCTCGTCGTCGGAACCACGGCGGATGCGGCTAAACAGCTCCGCCGCCGCGGCATCCGAAAGATTGGCGGTTTCGGCCGTTGGATGGCCATGGTCGGACGAGGTCGCGCCAAAACCCTTGAAGAAGGCGCGCCGCTGGCGGTGCGCGTCGAGATAGCCTGCCCAACTGCCGGTGTCGCAGCCGGTTACCTCGCCGAGCCGGTCGAGATTGGCCGAGAATCCTTCGAAGTCGGGATCGACGACCGCGTCCGGCCGGTAGGCGGTGATGACGCGGCCCTGCCAGCCGCTCTCGCGGATCATCTGGTGCCATTTGAGATCGTCGAGCGCGCCTTCAGTGGTCGCGATGACCTCGATGTTGAAGCGTTCGAACAGCGCGCGCGGGCGGAAATTCTCCCACTGCAGCAGCGTCGCGATCGTGTCGTAATGGCCGTCGGCGGTCGCCGCGGTCAGCGGTTCGTCGATGCCGAACAGATCGGCGAGCACATGGTCGAACCACAGCCGGGTCGGCGTGCCGCGAAACAGATAATAGTGCTCGGCAAAACGCCGCCAGATCGTCCGGCCGTCGGTCTCCACCGGCCCGCCGTCGAGCGTCGCCACGCCGAGATCCTCAAGACGAACGCCCTGGCTGAACAGCATGCGGAAGATGTAGTGGTCCGGCACGATGAGCAGTTGCGCTGGATCCGGAAACGGCTCGTTCTGCGCATACCAGCGCGGATCGGTGTGACCATGCGGGCTGACCAGAGGCAGATCCTTGATCCCAGCATAGAGATCGCGGGCGACCGAGCGCGAATGCGCCTCGGCGGGAAACAGCAAATCCGCATCGGTCAGTGCCACGATCATCCTCCCAGAGCCGCTATCGGTAGGGTCGACAAGAAATAATGTCAACATACAAAAATTAGATTGTTGTATGATGACTTTTCGACCCATTGTGTGGCAGGAAATCGAATGTTAGGCCGCTAGCCGACTACTCCCTGAGGGCGATTTAATGCCATCCGAACAGACCAGCCGTACGACGATGACCAACCGCCTTTCCATGACGACGGTGCACGCACTGCCGGCTTCGATCGCGACACCTTCGTATGATCGCAGCCGCGTCGTCCCGGGCATCGTGCATCTCGGTGTCGGCGCCTTCCATCGCGCCCATCAGGCAGCCTATGTCGACGACTGCCTGGCGGCAGGCGAGACAGGCTGGGGCATAACAGGCGTGTCGCTGCGCAGTACCGACACACGCGACGCGCTCGCGCCGCAGGACGGCCTATACACGCTGGCGATCAGAAGCAGCGGCGAGGAGAAGCTTCGCGTCATCGGCTCGATCGGCGCGATGCTGGTGGCGCCGGAAGACCCGGGCGCGGTGCTGGCCGCGCTGACCGATCCGCGTACCTGGATCATCACGCTGACGATCACCGAAAAGGCCTATCTGAGGGCGGCGGGCGGTGGACTGGATACCGCTCATCCTGATATCGCCCACGACCTGGCAAATCCGCAAATGCCGAAGACAGCGCATGGTTTTCTGACTGAGGCGCTTGCCCGGCGACGCGCCGCCGGCACACCGCCCTTCACCGTGCTGTGCTGCGACAACCTCCCGGCCAACGGCGCCACGCTGCACCGGCTGCTGATCGAATTCGCCGAATTGCGGGATGCCAGGCTCGATGCGAAGGGCGATGCCGGGCTCGCCAACCATATCGCCGATCAAGTGGCGTTTCCCTCAAGCATGGTCGATCGTATCGTCCCGGCAACCACCGATGCCGACCGCGCGCGGGTCGCTGTCGAACTCGGCGTCGAGGACGCCTGGCCTGTGATGACCGAGCCGTTCTGCCAGTGGGTGGTCGAGGACAATTTCCCACAGGGCCGGCCGGCCTGGGAACAGTTCGGCGTCACCATGGTCGACGACGTCAGGCCGTTCGAGGACATGAAGCTCAGGCTGCTCAACGGCTCGCATTCGGCCATCGCCTATCTCGGCCTGCTCAGCGGTCACGCCACCGTCGACCGCGCCTTCGCCGATCCGGCGATACGGGCCTTTGTCGATGCACTCTGGGCCGAGGCCATTCCGACGCTACCGAGGAATGCCGGGCTGGATACGGCAAGCTATACGGCTGAACTGGCCGAGCGTTTCTCAAACACGGCACTTGCCCACCGCACGGCACAGATCGCCAATGACGGCAGCCAGAAACTGCCGCAACGCATCGTCGCTTCCGCCTTGGAGTGCCTCGAAGCCGGCGCTGTGCCCGAACATCTGACGCTGGTGATCGCCGCCTGGATCGCAGCCTGCGAAGCACGCGGCAGGACCTTGCCGGAGAGCCATTTCACCGATCCGCTCGATGCAGCGTTGGCGGCAATCGGTGACAGGCGCCTGTCATCCGCCGAAAGCGTCGCGTCGGTGTTCGATCTGACTGGCTTTGCCAAGGGAGAGTCCGGGCGCAAAAACCTGGTGGATCTCACGACCGCCCATCTTGAACAGCTGCGCCGTGGCGGCTCGGCAGCAGCCTTCGCTGCATTGGGCCTCTAACAAAAAAGCGAGGCAAGGCCCCGCTTTTCAATCCGTCATCCGAAGCAGGCTTCAGGCCGGCAGGATGGCGCCTTCCAGCGTGGTGAGCTGGCTAAGGAACTGTTCCGCCTTGCTGCGAGCCTGGTCGTCCTTGGCATCGGCTGCATCTTCCTTGGCTTCCTGGATGCGACGGGCGAGATCGGCGCGGTCGACATCCTTCACCGCGACAGCCGATTCCGCCAGCAGCGTGCAGCCGGCTGGAACGATGTCGGCGAAGCCGCCGAACACCACATAGCGCTCTTCGCCGCCCGAAGCGGTCTTCACCGTGACGACGCCAGGCTTGATCGTGGTCATGACCGGCGCGTGGTGCGCCATCACGGTCATCTCGCCTTCGGCGCCCGGAATGACGACGGATTCGACCTCGGCGGAAACCAGCAGGCGCTCCGGCGAGACCAGTTCGAACTTGAAAGCTTCAGCCATGTCAATTTAGCGAATAGCGAATAGCGAGTAGCGAGTAGTCAGAAGAATTCGCCAGCCCATATTCCCTATTCGCTACTCCCTATTCGCTTGATTACGCCGCTTCAGCCGCGAGGCGCTGTGCCTTCTCGACTGCTTCCTCGATGCCGCCGACCATGTAGAAGGCAGCTTCCGGAAGGTGATCGTAGTCGCCGTTGCAGAGGCCCTTGAAGCCCTTGATGGTGTCGGCGAGGTCGACCAGCTTGCCCGGCGCGCCGGTGAACACTTCGGCGACGAAGAAGGGCTGCGACAGGAAGCGCTCGATCTTGCGGGCGCGGGCCACGGTCTGCTTGTCCTCTTCCGACAACTCGTCCATGCCCAGGATGGCGATGATGTCCTGCAGCGACTTGTAGCGCTGGAGGATCGACTGCACCTGGCGCGCGACGCCGTAGTGCTCGTCGCCGACGACCAGCGGGTCGAGCATGCGCGAGGTCGAATCGAGCGGGTCGACGGCCGGATAGATGCCCTTCTCGGCGATGGCGCGGTTGAGCGTCGTCGTCGCGTCAAGGTGAGCGAACGAGGTCGCCGGCGCCGGATCGGTCAAGTCGTCGGCGGGCACGTAGATGGCCTGCACGGACGTGATCGAGCCCTTGGTGGTGGTGGTGATGCGTTCCTGCAGCGCACCCATGTCGGTGGCGAGCGTCGGCTGGTAGCCCACCGCCGACGGGATACGGCCGAGCAGAGCCGACACTTCCGAACCCGCCTGCGTGAAGCGGAAGATGTTGTCGACGAAGAACAGCACGTCCTGGCCCTGGTCGCGGAAATATTCCGCCACCGTCAGGCCGGTCAGGCCGTCGCGGGCGCGCGCCCCCGGCGGCTCGTTCATCTGGCCGTAGACGAGTGCTGCCTTGGAGCCTTCGCCACCGCCCTTCTTGTTGACGCCGGATTCGATGAACTCGTGATAGAGATCGTTGCCTTCGCGGGTGCGCTCGCCGACGCCGGCGAACACCGAATAGCCGCCATGCGCCTTGGCGATGTTATTGATCAGCTCCTGGATCAGCACGGTCTTGCCGACGCCAGCGCCGCCGAACAGGCCGATCTTGCCGCCCTTGGCGTAGGGTGCCAGAAGGTCGAGCACCTTGATGCCGGTGATCAGGATCTGGGCTTCCGTCGACTGCTCGACATAGGTCGGAGCCGGCTGGTGGATGGAGCGCATTTCGGTCGCGTCGACCGGGCCTTCTTCGTCGACCGGCTCGCCGATGACGTTGATGATGCGGCCGAGCATGCCCGGGCCGACCGGCACGGTGATCGGCGCCCCGGTGTCACGCACGTCCTGGCCGCGAACCAGACCTTCGGTCGAGTCCATGGCGATGCAGCGCACGGTGTTTTCACCCAGATGCTGGGCAACTTCCAGCACGAGGCGGTTGCCGACATTGGTCGTCTCGAGCGCGTTCAGGATCGCCGGCAGGTGATCGCCGAACTGCACGTCGACGACGGCGCCGATGACCTGGCGGACCTTGCCGACAACGCCGGTTGCCTTGCTGGCCACTGCCGATGTCTTGGCCGCGGCAGCCTTGGTGGGTGCGGCCGCCGACTTTGCCGGAGCTGCCTTCGCTGCTGGAGCCTTGGCCGCCGCCTTCGCGGGGGCTGCGGTCTTCGCGGCTGCCGCCTTGGGGGCCGCCTTCTGGGGGGTCGCTGCTTTCGCCATCGTCTTTACCCTTTTTCGTCCTTTGTTTCTCACGCGGTCCGGTCGCGGATCGATGACCCGCGGACCGCGCCTAGAGCGCCTCGGCGCCCGAAATGATTTCGATCAGTTCCTTGGTGATCTGCGCCTGCCGCTGACGATTGTAGGTGATCGACAGTTTGTTGATCATCTCGCCGGCGTTGCGCGTCGCATTGTCCATGGCGCTCATCTTGGCGCCCATTTCACCGGCGGCGTTTTCGAGCAGTGCCCGGAAAACCTGTACCGAGATGTTGCGCGGAATGAGATCGGAGAGGATTTCGCCCGGCTCCGGCTCGTATTCATAGACAGCGTTGCCGCCGTCGTTCGCCTCGGCCGGAGTCGAAGCCAGGCCGGCCGGGATGATCTGCTGCGCGGTCGGGATCTGGCTGATCACCGACTTGAACTGCGAATAGAACAGCGTGCAGATGTCGAAGGCGCCCTCGTTGAAGAGGTGGATGACCTTCTTGGCGATGGCATCGGCATTGACGAAACCAAGCGTCTTGACCTCGCGCAGATCGACACGGTCAATGATCAGCGATGCATAGTCGCGGCGCAGGATGTCGAAACCCTTCTTGCCGACGCAGATGATCTTCACCTGCTTGCCGTCGGCCAGCAGCTTGCGGATATGGTCGCGGGCAAGGCGAGCGATCTGCGAATTGAAGCCGCCGCACAGGCCGCGCTCGGCGGTGCAGACGACGAGCAGATGCACGTCATCCTTGCCGGTACCGGTCATCAGCGCCGGGGCATCGCCGCCGCCGCCGATTGCCTGGGTGATGTTGGCCAGCACGGAACCCATGCGCTCCGAATAGGGGCGCGCCGCTTCCGCGGCCTCCTGCGCACGGCGCAGCTTCGCCGCGGCGACCATCTGCATCGCCTTGGTGATCTTCTGCGTCGCCTTGACCGAGGCGATACGGTTACGAAGGTCTTTTAATGAAGGCATGCTTCAAACCTGATCCCGTCTTGCAATTCGCTCAAGCGAAGGTCTTGGCGAAAGCGTCGATCTCGGCCTTCAGCTTGGCGCGCAGATCGTCCGACAGCGCCTTTTCCTTGCGGATGGCGTCGAGAACGTCCTTGCCGGCCGCACGCATGTGGCTGAGCAGGCCATGCTCGAACTTGCCGACCTGGTTGACCGGCAGCTTGTCGAGATAGCCGTTGACGCCGGCGAAGATCACCGCGACCTGCTCTTCCGTCTTCAGCGGCGAGAACTGCGGCTGCTTCAGGAGTTCGGTCAGGCGCGATCCACGGTTAAGCAGGCGCTGCGTGGCGGCGTCGAGATCCGAGCCGAACTGCGCGAAGGCCGCCATTTCGCGGTACTGCGCGAGTTCGCCCTTGATCGAGCCGGCGACCTGCTTCATCGCCTTGACCTGCGCGGCCGAGCCGACGCGACTGACCGACAGGCCGACGTTCACGGCAGGACGGATGCCCTGGAAGAACAGGTTGGTTTCGAGGAAGATCTGGCCATCGGTGATCGAGATCACGTTGGTCGGGATATAGGCCGACACGTCGTTGGCCTGCGTTTCGATGATCGGCAGTGCGGTCAGCGATCCACCGCCCAGATCGTCGTTGAGCTTTGCGGCACGCTCGAGCAGGCGCGAATGCAGATAGAAGACGTCGCCCGGATAGGCTTCGCGGCCCGGCGGGCGGCGCAGCAGCAGTGACATCTGGCGATAGGCGACGGCCTGCTTCGACAGATCGTCATAGCTAATCAGCGCATGCATGCCGTTATCGCGGAAATACTCACCCATCGTGCAGCCGGCGAACGGCGCCAGGAACTGCATCGGCGCCGGATCGGAAGCGGTAGCTGCGATGATGATCGAGTATTCGAGCGCGCCGCGCTCTTCCAGCACCTTGACGAACTGCGCGACGGTCGAACGCTTCTGGCCGACGGCGACATAGACGCAGTAGAGTTTTTCCTTCTCGGGGCCGTTGTCGTGCACCGACTTCTGGTTGAGCATCGTGTCGAGGATGATGGCGGTCTTGCCGGTCTGACGGTCGCCGATGACCAGCTCGCGCTGGCCGCGGCCGACCGGGATCAGCGCATCGATGGCCTTGAGGCCGGTCGACATCGGCTCGTTCACCGACTTGCGCGGGATGATGCCGGGCGCCTTGACGTCGACGCGCTTGCGCTCGACTGCCTTGATCGGGCCCTTGCCGTCGATCGGATTGCCGAGTGCGTCGACGACGCGGCCGAGCAGACCGGGACCGACGGGGACGTCGACGATGGCGCCGGTGCGCTTGACGATGTCGCCTTCCTTGATGTCGCGGTCGGCACCGAAGATGACGACGCCGACATTGTCGGCTTCGAGGTTGAGCGCCATGCCGCGGATGCCGCCGGGAAACTCGACCATCTCGCCGGCCTGGACATTGTCGAGGCCGTAGACGCGGGCGATACCGTCACCGACGGACAGCACCTGTCCAACTTCGGAGACCTCGGCCTCCTTGCCGAAATTCTTGATCTGGTTTTTCAGAATTGCGGAAATTTCCGCGGCGCGGATGTCCATCAGCCGACCTCTTTCAGTGCAAGCTTGAGCGAATTGAGTTTGGTTTTGAGCGACGTATCGATCTGGCGCGAGCCCATCTTGACCACCAGCCCGCCAAGCAGCGACGGATCGACGGTGACGGAGATGGCCACGTCCTTGCCGGCAACGCTCTTCAGCGCCGCCTTGAGTTCGGTCTGCTGCGCAGCGGTCAGCTCATGTGCCGACGTCACTTCAGCAGCGGTTTCGCCACGATGTTCGGCGGCGATCTGGCGGAACGCCCTGATCATGCCGGGAATGGCGAACAGCCGGCGGTTTCTGGCGACGACGCGCAGGAAATTGCCGGTGAGGCCGGTAATGCCAGCCTTGTCGGCGATCGCCGCGATGGCCTTGGCCTGGTCCTCGCTGGAGAACACCGGGCTGTTGATCAGACGGGTAAGGTCCGCGCTGCCCGCGAGCATGGCTTCGAAGCTGTTGAGGTCGCCTTCGACCTTGGCGACGGAATTTGCCTGCAGGGCGAGTTCGAACAGCGAACCCGCATAGCGTTCTGCGACACCTGAGATTGGCGATGACGATTGAGCCACGGACCGTCTTTTCTCTTGTCTGACAGGCCGCAGATTGTTGGCGCGAGCAAAAACTCTGGCTAAATCTTTGACCTTACTGCATTTTTTCGAGCACGGAGGCGCGGCTTCCGCTATCCCCGGCCGAAAGTCGATTGCCGTCTAGCACAGGCATTTTAAGACCGCAATGCGTCGTTCCGCATGGTTTTCAGGCACTATTGTCGCATCCGGCGAAAGTCACCCGTCTTCCATCGCGGAATACCCAACGATTCAAGGCAGAAAGCCGAAGGCAAAGGCAAGCGGCAATGCCGCCAGCACCAATTCCACCACGATGGAAACCCAATTGAAAGGCGTGTTGGCGCCATCCGACATCATCGACAGCAGCCGGCCGAAGGCGGTGAACAGCCAGGAGAAGCCGAGCGCCATGTAGATCAGCGGCTGCGCCAAGAGGATGCAACACAAGCCGACGCCGAGATAGAAGCCCGACATCCTGCCACGCCCCTCGGCGATCGCCGCCGCCTTCTCGGGCTTGACCTGCAAACGCAGGGCACGGAAGGCGAGGCTCGGTGCCAGAAAAAACAAAAGCCCGAGCAGCACGGTGAAGACGGCGCTCGACCACGCCAGCCATTCGCCCTGGCTCGTCGGCCACGGAAGCGCAAAATCCATCTTGTCCCCTCGAAATGCCTGTTTTGAAATTCCGGGCATTCTAGCGGAGGAAAACCCCCGCGCCAGATGGCTGCCGGCACTTTAGGAACTTTAGGAGAAGCGTATCAACCGAGCGCGAATTCCACTGCCGCCTCGGCATGAATGCGCGTCGTGTCGAAGACCGGAATGTCGAAATCCTGCTGGCCGATGAGCATGGTGATCTCGGTGCAGCCCATGATGACGCTGTCGGCGGCATCTTCGCGGCGCAGGCGTTCGGTCTCGGCGATATAGGCCGCCTTGGAGGTTTCCGTGACGATGCCCTGGCACAATTCCTCGTAGATGACGCGATGGACCATGTCGCGCCCGGCGGCATCGGGCACGACCGGCTGCAGGCCGTATTTGTCGGCGAGCCGGCCCTTGTAGAAATCCTGCTCCATGGTGAAGCGCGTCGCCAGCAGTGCCGGCCGCTGCATGCCGGCGCGCTTGACCGCCACCGCCGTGGCGTCGGCAATGTGGATCAGCGGGATCGACACCGACGCCTGCACCTGATCGGCCAGTTTGTGCATGGTGTTGGTGCACAGAAGTAGGCCTTCCGCGCCGCCCGCCTCGAGCTTGCGCGCCGCTTCGACGAGAAGAACGCCGGCGCCCTCCCAGTCGCCATGATGCTGCCGCTCGGCGATCTCGGCGAAGTCGAACGACCACAGCAGCAGTTTCGCCGAATGCAGCCCGCCCAGCCGCGAGCGCACGATCTCGTTGAGCAGGCGGTAGTAGATCGCGGTCGATTCCCAGCTCATGCCGCCCAGAAGGCCAAGGGTTTTCATAAGGGCTGTTCCTTTGCTGGGTAGCCGCGATATTATAAACACACGAGACTATAAAGGAGGTCGTCGTGAAAACTATTGAGCTTCGGCAGGCCAAGGTAGGACTCTCGGCAATCGTCGGGGCCGCAGGAAACGGCGAGCCAACCATTATCACGAGAAACGGCAAGCCGACCGCCATGGTCATTCCGGTTGCTGAGGGGCGAAAGCTTTATCCGCAAGACAGCCAGAAAAACTTCGGGGACTTTTTGCTTCGGTATCCGGGCGGCATCGAACTTGAGCGAAATGAATCGCCATTGAGGGACGTCGAATTTTGATCCGCTCTCTATAAGCCCATTTACCGAGAGTGGCCGGCGGCGTTCAACTCACAAAAAGCTCTGCGGATCAATATCGACCTGCACTCTGACTGAGCCGCGCTGTTTTGGCCCGTTGGCCAGCATGGCCCTGATAAAACCTTGCATGTCGGCACGCCGTTCGCCCTGGATCAGCAGGCGGAAGCGATGGCGGCCGCCGAGCAGTGACAATGGCGCCTCGGCTGGCCCCAGTACGAACAGATCGGTGGCCTCCGGCGCGGCGCGGCGCAGGCCGCGAGCATGGCCCTCGGCTTCCGCCCGCGTCACTGCACTGACGATGACACCGGCCAGCCGCCCGAAAGGCGGCAGGGCCGCCCGCTCGCGCTCGGCGATCTCGCGCTCGTAGAAGGCCTCGGCGTCGCCGGAGACGATCGCCCGCATCACCGGATGGTCAGGCTGGAAGGTCTGCAGCAGGCCAAGGCTCTTCTTGCCGGTGCGGCCGGCGCGGCCGGTCACCTGGCTAAGCAGCTGGAAGGTGCGCTCGGCGGCGCGCGGATCGCCATTGGCAAGGCCGAGATCGGCATCGACGACGCCGACCAGCGTCATGTTGGGGAAGTTGTGACCCTTGGCGACAAGCTGCGTGCCGATGACGATGTCGGCCTCGCCATTGGCGATCGCCTCCAGTTCCAGCCGCAGCCGCCGCACGCCGCCCATCAGGTCGGACGACAAAACGATGGTGCGCGCGTCGGGAAAATGCGCGACGACCTCTTCGGCGATACGCTCGACCCCCGGTCCGCAAGCGACCAGATGATCGAGTGTCCCGCATTCAGGGCAGGCTTCGGGACGGCGCTCATTGTGCCCGCAATGATGGCAGACCAGCTGGCCGCGAAAGCGATGCTCGACCAGCCAGGCCGAGCAGACCGGGCAGCCGAAGCGGTGGCCACAGACCCGGCACAGCGTCAGCGGCGCATAACCGCGCCGGTTGAGGAACAGCAGCGACTGTTCCTTCCTCTCCAGCGTCTGGCGCATCTGGTCGAGCAGCACCGGCGACAGGAAGCCGCCGCGCGCCGGCGGTGCGCGCCGCATGTCGACCGCCTTCAGGTGGGGAAGTGCTGCCTCGGCGAAGCGGGCGGAGAGCACCGCCCTGGCGTAGCGCCCCTGGCTGGCATTGACCTGGCTTTCGACCGATGGCGTCGCCGACGCCAGCACGACCGGAAAGCTACCGATATGGCCGCGCACCACCGCCATGTCGCGCGCATTGTAGAAGACGCGGTCCTCCTGCTTGTAGGCAGGATCGTGCTCCTCGTCGACGACGATCAGGCCGAGCTCCTTGAACGGCAGGAACAGCGCCGAGCGCGCGCCGGCGACGACCCGCACGCCGCCCTCCGCCACTTGCCGCCAGACTTTTTCGCGCATCCGCGGCGGCAGGTCGGAATGCCATTCGCCCGGCTTGGCACCGAAGCGCTGCTGGAAGCGCTCGAGAAAGGCATGCGTCAGCGCGATTTCCGGCAGCAGGATCAGCACTTGCTTGCCCTGGTCGAGCGCGGCTGCAACCGCCTCGAAATAGACCTCCGTCTTGCCCGATCCGGTGACGCCGTCGAGCAGCGCGACATTGAACACGCCGGCTGCGACATTGGAGCGCAGCATCAGCGCGGCGTCGTTCTGGTCCGGCATCAGTTCCGGTATGGCGTAGCCGGGGTCGGGTGCCGCCACGACCGGGCGCGGCGGGATCATCACCGTCTCGAACACGCCTTGCGCCCTCAGCCCGTCGATCACCGTCGACGATACACCTGCGGCATGAGCCAACCCGGACCGCGTCCAGGCAAGGCCGCCTTCGGCCGTCTCCAGCACGCGCTCTCTGGCTCCCGTCATCCGATCGGGTACGAGAAGCGTGCGCTGCAGCCCCTCGATCCACGGTTCGGGATCGAATGCTTCCGGTGCCCTGAGCAGCATGCGCGCCACCATGCCCGGCGGCGACAGCGTGTACTGCGCCACCCAGTCGACGAAACGGCGCATGGCGCGGTCGATCGGCGGGCAATCGAAGACCTGCTCGATCGGGCGCAACTTCTTCGCATCGACCTTCTCGACCGCGCCATCCCAGACGATTCCGGCGACCTGGCGCGGCCCGAGCGGCACGCGTACGATCGAGCCCGGCACCACGCGCATGCCGGCGGGCACGGCATAGGTGTAGGGGCGTTCGGCGGGCATCGGCACCAGCACCGGTGCGGCTGCGACAAAGGGCGAATCTTCGATCATGAGGCGTGACCTTGCCCTGACTTTGGTCTAGATCAAAGGCCGACCCCGAATGTGCATGACATGCACATGAGAATCTTCAGGAGACCCGCCATGAAATTTTTTGTCGACACCGCCGACGTCAAGGATATCCGTGAGCTGAACGATCTGGGACTGCTCGACGGCGTCACCACCAATCCGTCGCTGATCCTCAAATCCGGCGGCAAGATCGCCGAGGTCACCAAAGAAATCTGCGACATCGTCAAGGGCCCGGTCTCGGCTGAAGTCACCGCCACCGAATATTCCGAGATGATGCAGCAGGCCAAGGCTCTGGCCAAGATCGCCGACAATGTCTGCATCAAGGTGCCGCTGACGCTGGACGGGCTGAAGGCCTGCAAGACGATCCGCAGCGAGATGAACCGCCTGGTCAACGTCACGCTGTGCTTTTCGGCCAACCAGGCGCTGCTGGCGGCCAAGGCCGGCGCCTCCTTCATCTCGCCCTTCGTCGGCCGCATCGACGACATCGGTATCGACGGCATGGAGCTGATCCAGGAGATCCGGCAGATCTACGACAATTACGATTTCCAGACCGAAATCCTCGTCGCTTCCGTGCGCACTGTGAACCATGTCAAGCAGGCAGCACTCATCGGCGCCGATGTCGTTACCGCGCCGCCGGCGACCCTGAAGGCGCTGGTCAACCATCCGCTGACCGACAAAGGCCTCGCCGCCTTCCTCGCCGACTGGGCAAAGACCGGCCAGAAGATCGGCTGAGATGGCGATCGGCTGAAGCCGCACCACTTTCAATCAGAAAAGGCCGGGGTACCCGGCCTTTTTAATGCGCTTCAGACGAAGTCACGCCGCCAAAGGAGTCCGCGGATCAATCCGTGCCGTCATCGTCAGGCGCGGTCACCGGTGGGCGCCGCCCCATGATGATTTCGCGTTTGCCGACATGGTTGGGTGTGCCGACCAACCCTTCCTTTTCCATACGCTCGACCAGGGATGCGGCGCGGTTGTAGCCTATGCCCAGGCGGCGCTGGATATAGGACGTCGAACACTTCTTGTCGCGCACCACCACCTTGACCGCCTCGTCGTAGATGGCATCACTGTCTTCGGCTGCAACCGATCCCTTGTCGAAGACCGCGCCCTGGTCGGCTTCGGCTTCTTCCTCATCCTCGTCGGCTGTCACGGTTTCCAGATATTCAGGCCGGCCCTGCGCCTTCAGATGCGCCACGACGTGCTCTACCTCCGCATCGGAGACAAAGGGACCATGCACGCGGGAGATGCGTCCCCCACCCATCATGTGCAGCATGTCGCCCTGTCCGAGCAGCTGTTCGGCGCCCTGCTCACCCAGGATAGTGCGGCTGTCGATCTTGGACGTCACCTGGAAGGAAATCCGGGTCGGGAAGTTGGCCTTGATCGTGCCCGTGATGACATCGACGGAAGGACGTTGAGTTGCCATGATCAGGTGAATGCCGGCAGCGCGCGCCATCTGCGCCAGACGCTGGATGGCGCCTTCGATCTCCTTGCCGGCAACCATCATCAGGTCGGCCATCTCGTCGACGATGACGACGATGTAGGGCATCGGCGCAAGGTCGATTTCCTGCTGTTCGAAAAGCGGCTCACCGGTGCCCTTTTCGAAACCGGTCTGCACCGTCATGACGACAGTCTCGCCCTTGTCGCGGGCAGCGGCGGCACGCTCGTTGTAGCCGTCGATGTTGCGCACACCGAGCCGCGCCATCTTGCGATAGCGGTCTTCCATCTCGCGCACCGCCCATTTGAGCGCGGTGACGGCTTTCTTGGGATCCGTGACGACGGGCGTCAGAAGATGCGGGATGCCATCATAGACGGAGAGTTCGAGCATCTTGGGATCGACCATGATCAGCCGGCATTCTTCGGGCTTCAGCCTGTAGAGCAACGACAGGATCATGGTGTTGATGGCAACCGATTTGCCGGAGCCGGTGGTTCCGGCCACGAGCAAATGAGGCATCTTCGCCAACTCGGCGATAACTGGTTCACCGCCGATCGTCTTGCCGAGACAAAGCGCCAGCTTGCAGCTG
The DNA here is from genome assembly GCF_040321735.1 of Mesorhizobium sp. M0293. Lineage (NCBI taxonomy): Bacteria > Pseudomonadati > Pseudomonadota > Alphaproteobacteria > Hyphomicrobiales > Phyllobacteriaceae > Mesorhizobium > Mesorhizobium sp. M0293. The sequence goes on along the minus strand of NZ_JAMYSA010000011.1, from coordinate 47,960 downwards.
GTCTTGCGGAAGCCCTCCGATTCGATCAGCTCGCGAAAATAGACGGTTTCGCGCATCTCGTTCGGAAGCTCTATGCCGATGACGTTGCGGCCAGGCACGACGGCGACACGCGCCGAAATCGCCGACATGGAGCGGGCGATGTCATCGGCGAGCCCGATGACACGCGAGGATTTGACACCCGGTGCCGGTTCGAACTCATAGAGCGTGACGACCGGGCCTGGGCGAACGTGAATGATCTCGCCGCGCACGCCGAAATCCTCGAGCACGCTTTCCAACAGATCGGCGTTCTGCTCGAGCCGCTCCTGCGACATGTAGAAGCCTTGCCCCTCCGGTGGCTGCTGCAACAGCTCTTCCGAAGGAAGCTCATAAGGATCGCCCGCGGTTGACAGCACAATTTTTCCAGCCCCGGGCAAGCGGGGAGAGCGAGCGGCAGCGACCCTGACAGTGACGTCCACACCTGGCGCGGCCGGCGCTGGAACGGCATCGCTTTTAGCAGCGGGGATTGCCTCGGCCCGCAGCGGCGCGTTGCCCGCAGATACGTCAGGCTGGACGACGGCCTGGTTCGAATTGGCCGGCCAAACGTCCGGCAACGGCTTCGAGGCCTGGCCTGGAAGACATTCGATGACACGAAACAGCGAGGTGGCATCGGCCGCCATCGGCAGGCTGGTATCGATCCGCGCGGTGGCGGCAGGGGCAGATGAAGCTGGGCGGGCCTGCCGGGCCTGGGACGAAACATCGACCAGATGGGGCGCCATAGCCTCGAAGAAGGCGTGATCCGAAAGATAGGGCCAGCGCGGCTTTTCAGGAGTGGCCGGTTTGATCGGGACGCCCGGAGCGGCGGTCCCGCGCGCGGACGCTCGTCCTGTTGCGGCCGTCATCGGCGGCACCGTAGCAACGACGCGCGCCTGCTCTCTGGCGCGCGCCGGGGGAACGAAAGCCGCAGCCGGCGGTGACGGCCTTTGCGTTGCGGCTCCACGGCCGGCCAATGGCTGGGAGGCATGACTTTTCACCGACGCCGGCAATGCCAGGAGCGAGGGCGCGGAGGATGCCCCATCGGCCATGGCTTGCGCGGCTGCTTGCTGCGTTGGGAGCGCATCTGCATCGCCCTGTTCGACAACACGTTCGTGCTGCGGACGATGCTTCTTGGCCTCATAGTCTGGTGTGCGGGTAAAACGCACGTTGGGCGCGAGGAAGAAATATTCTTGCCAGGCAGGACTTTCGATATCGCCGATTTTCGAGGACGCGTTGCTCGCCTCCGCGCTACCCCTCGGCTCCATATAGGGCCGCTTGTTACCGCCGAGATCGACAACCGGCGCGGAATAGCCGGCCTGGTGTGTGCCGGACTGCCGGCCATCCAGTCCCTTGTGAGCCGTACGATCCGGATTGTCTGTCGCGGCTGAAGACGTTCGCTGACCGCCCCTGTCGCTGATGCCATCGAAACGCTTCACCCCGGGATCATCGGGCGATGCTGCCTTCAACAAATTGACCCGGGAAAAACGCCTGGCTTCCATTCTCAAGACTCACTCTGAACTGTCTGCCGAGCAATAGGGAGCGAGTGGTTAACAGTTGCTTCCCGGATGGGTCGGCAACGATCCTTGAGCAGCAAAATCGCCGTGACAGCCTCTACAAGCGACGAGGCCGGATCGTCATCTCACAGCGCACGCCGGTGGCGCGATCTGCTCGCTGTGCCATGGGGAGTTTGATGGCGTATCGTCGCGGCGATGCCGCACAAGCTCTATTCGGGAACCTGATCGGGGTCTCACGATCATCCCATCATGTGGGGGCGCTAGACCGATAAGCCGCGCTAGCCGGCCTTGCCGTGCCTGACCAGGTCCTGGGCGATCGACAATTGCAGCGCTTCGGCCAGTTCGCGCGCGGCGCGATTCTCGGCATCGATCTGCGCCCGGTATGCGGCGAACTCCTGACGCGGCCTGTCGAAGGACGAGGTGATCGAACGCTTGCCGGATGCGATGACCACACCGGACTTCGCATCGGACAGCGTATAGTTGCCAGTCAGCGTCACAGAACCGGCGGTCGGTTCGTCCTCGTTGGTTCCAACCTGCACAAGTGCCGCTGATTCGACGGCTTCGGTCACGCCGAGATTGAGCGAATAGGCCGGCGAAGCCGGCTCGCCGGCCCCGCGTCCAACGCCGAAAATCAGATCGTTGCGCACCTGCTTGGCATAACGCGAGCTGACCGGCTTGATGGCGATCGAAGCCAGTTCGGCACTGGCGCGCGCCTGCGAACCCGACAGCGACGCGCTCGAATAGAGCGGTCGCACCGTGCAGGCCGAGACAAGCGCGAGCGAGCCGACCAGGCCTGCGAACGCGATATGGCGCAGCACACGGCTCAGCCCTGTCTTTTCCCGATCAGGCAACGACATTGACGATCCTCTGCGGCACGATGATCACCTTGCGCGGAGCCTTTCCTTCGAGCGCTTTCTGCACGAAGTCGAGAGCCAATACCGCTTTTTCGACCGCACCTTGGTCCGCGTCGCGGGCAATTGTCAAATCCCCCCGCTTCTTGCCGTTGACCTGGACCGGATAGGTGACTTCGTTGTCGACGACCAGCGCCGGATCGAAGACCGGCCATGGCCGTTCGGCAACCAGATCGGTGCCGCCGAGCGTTTCCCAGCACTCCTCGGCCAGATGCGGCATGACCGGCGCGATCAGATGCACGAGGATCTCCACGGCCTGCCGACAGGCGCCTTTCAGCGCCGGGTTGGCCTTGCCTTCGGCCACCTCGTTGAGCGGCGTGGTCAGCGCGTTGGCCAGTTCGTAGATGCGGGCGATGGCTCGGTTGAAAGCGAGCTTCTCGATATCCTCGCCGACCGCCTTCAGGATCTTGTGGGCGGCCTTGGAAACCACCGCGGCCTCGCCGCTGCCGGCGGCCGCGGGCTCGATGCCGGCCAGCGTCTCGGCCGCCGTCGACACCAGGCGCCAGATGCGCTGGATGAAGCGATGCGCGCCGGCGGCGCCGTCGTCGGTCCATTCGACATCGCGCTCGGGCGGCGAATCCGACAGCATGAACCAGCGCGCCGTGTCGGCGCCGTAGCCATCGGTGATGTCTTCCGGGCTGACCGTGTTCTTCTTCGACTTCGACATCTTTTCCAGCGGGCCGATGGTGACGGCCTCGCCGGTGGCGATGTCGATGGCGCTGCGCTTGCCGTCGACGTCCTCCAGCCGAACCTCCGTGGGCGCCAGCCAGCGGCCATTCGATGCCGAGCCGACGCGATAGGTCTCGTGCACCACCATGCCTTGCGTGAACAGGCCCTTGAACGGCTCGGCCAGATCGACATGGCCGGCCTCGCGCATGGCGCGGGTGAAGAAGCGCGAGTAGAGCAGATGCAGGATCGCATGCTCGATGCCGCCAATATACTGGTCGACCGGCAGCCATTCATTGGCCGCCTTGGGATCGGTCGGCTCATGCGCCCACGGTGCCGTGAAGCGGGCGAAATACCACGACGAATCGACGAAGGTGTCCATCGTGTCGGTTTCGCGCCGCGCGTCCTTGCCGCATTGCGGGCACTTCACATGGCGCCATGTCGGATGGCGGTCGAGCGGATTGCCCGGCCGGTCGAAATCGACATCGTCGGGCAGCTTGACCGGCAGGTCGGCCTTCGGCACGGGCACCACGCCGCAATCCTCGCAATGGATCATCGGGATCGGGCAGCCCCAGTAGCGCTGGCGCGAAATGCCCCAGTCGCGCAGGCGGAAATTCACCTTGCGCTCGGCCATCGGCCGGTTACCGATGGTCTTCTGTTCCAGCAGCTTCGCCACCTCGTCGAAAGCCTGATCCGGCTTCATGCCGTCGAGGAAGCGCGAATTGATCATCACGCCGTCGCCGTCATAGGCTTCATCGATGATCTGGAAGCTCGCCGGATTCCCGCCTTCCGGCATCACCACCGGAATCACCGGCAGGCCGTATTTGTTGGCGAAGTCGAGGTCGCGCTGGTCGCCCGACGGACAGCCGAAAATGGCGCCGGTGCCGTATTCCATCAGCACGAAATTGGCTACGTAGACAGGCAGCGTCCAGCTGTCATCAAACGGGTGAACAACCCGGATGCCGGTATCAAAACCCTTCTTCTCAGCCGTCTCCAGCGCCGCCACGGAGGTGCCCATATGGCTGATATCCTCGATGAACTTCGCCAGCGCCGGATTGCTTGCCGCGGCCTTCTTGGCCAGCGGATGATCGGCGGCGACCGCCATGAAGGAGGCGCCGAAGATGGTGTCGGGCCGTGTCGTATAGACTTCCAGCTCATGCTCGCCATCAGAGGCGACGGCCAGCGGCCAACGGATCAGCAGCCCTTCCGAGCGGCCGATCCAGTTCTGCTGCATCAGCTTCACTTTTTCAGGCCATTCATCGAGGCCGTCGAGCGAATCCAGCAGGTCCTGCGCAAAGTCGGTGATCTTGAAGAACCACTGCGTCAGTTCGCGCTGTTCGACCAGCGCGCCCGAGCGCCAGCCGCGCCCGTCGATGACCTGCTCGTTAGCGAGCACCGTCATGTCCTCCGGGTCCCAGTTGACCTTGGAGGATTTGCGCGTCACCAGCCCCTTCTCGACGAAATCGAGGAACAGCATCTGCTGGCGGTGATAGTAGTCGACGTCGCAGGTGGCGAATTCTCGGGCCCAGTCCAGCGACAGGCCCATGACCTTGAGCTGCTCGCGCATGGTGGCGATGTTCTGGTAGGTCCATTCCTTGGGATGGACCTTGTTTTGCATCGCCGCGTTCTCGGCCGGCATGCCGAAAGCGTCCCAGCCCATCGGGTGCAGCACGTTGAAGCCCTTGGCCCGCTTGTAGCGCGCCACGACGTCGCCCATCGTGTAATTGCGGGTGTGGCCGATATGGATGCGCCCCGACGGGTAGGGGAACATCTCCAGCACGTAGTATTTCGGGCGCGGATCGTCATTGTGCGCTTCGAACAGCTTCTTGGCGTCCCAGGCCTTCTGCCATTTGGGCTCTGACGCGCGCGGATTGTATCGTTCGGTTGCCATGGGACGTTTTTCACTTAAAAGCATGCGCGAACTGCGGGCGATGGCTCGGCAGTTCAGGGAATGTGGTCCGGGTGTTCACCATGGTTTGGCAAACCCGTCAACCATATGGGTATCGCGTCTGACAAAAACGCGGGCCAAAACAGCAGGATTTGCATATGGGCGACGCCGTTCAGCAATTTTTCGCGGTCAAGGCGAATATCGCCGCAGCGGAGCAGGAGGCCGGACGCGATGCCGGCGCTGTGACGCTGGTCGCGGTCTCCAAGACCTTTGACGCCGCCGACATAGACCCGGTCATCAAGGCCGGCCAGCGCGTCTTCGGCGAAAACCGCGTGCAGGAGGCGCAAGGCAAATGGCCGGCCTTGAAGGACGCATTTCCGGATATCGAACTGCATCTGATCGGTCCGTTGCAGTCGAACAAGGCCAAGGAAGCGGTGGCGCTGTTCGACGTCATCGAGACGGTCGATCGCGAGAAGATCGCCGCCGAACTCGCCAAGGAGATCACAAGGCAGAGCCGCGCCCCAAAACTCTACGTCCAGGTCAACACCGGTTCCGAACCGCAGAAGGCCGGCATCGAGCCACGCGACGCGGTGGCCTTTGTCGCCCGTTGCCGCGATGTCCATGGCCTCGCCATCGAAGGCCTGATGTGCATCCCGCCGGCCGATGAGAATCCCGGTCCCCACTTCGCCTTGCTGGAAAAGCTTGGGCATGAGGCGGGCGTCGCCAGACTGTCGATGGGCATGTCCGGCGACTACGAGACGGCGATCGCCTTCGGCGCCACCAGCGTCCGGGTCGGTTCGGCGATTTTCGGCAGTCGATAGCCATTGATAGCGGCAGTTCGAATGCAGCATTTCTTGCTGCCTCAACGCAACAATGCTCTAGCCAAGCTAGCTAGGACGCACTCTCATGAACTGGCATCTTCAGGACGCAAAGAACAATTTTTCCAAGGTGGTTCAACTAGCGCGCAGCGAGGGACCACAGACGGTGACCCTGCGCGGCGAGCGTGCCGCGGTGGTGCTCTCTGCGGAAGACTACGACCGCTTGGCCGGAAAGAAGAAAAGCCTTGCCGAATATCTTTTGACTGGCCCGGTCTGGGACGATGATTTCGCCAAGGAGGTCAACCGTCGCTCGGATACCATGATCCGGGATGTCGATCTCTGATGTATCTGCTCGACACGAACATCGTTTCGGACGTGGCGGCTACCCAAGCCGACTGAATGGCTTACTTCGGTGGATCCGACATCGGTGAGCCTCAGCGTCATTACCCTTGGCGAGATCGAGCGTGGGATCGTCAAGCTACGCAAGGTCGATTCCGAAAAGGCAACGCGCCTCGATTTGTGGCTACGGGAGCTGCGGCGGACAACGCCGACCGCATTCTTGCCGTTACGGAAGATGTCGCGTTGGCCTGGGGGCGCGTCACTGCTGGTCGTACACGGGGCAGCGCCGACACGCTCATCGCGGCAACCGCGCTTGTCCATGACCTCATTCTCGTGACCCGCAATGTTGCCGACTTTGATGATACCGGCGTGACGGTCTTCAATCCCTGGGTGATCTGACCCGTCCCACATTGCCACAAACCCCGGAGGTTGGATGCGGCAGCCGCGTCATAGCATCGCATTGCGATGCCGCGCCCCCCCCCTACCTCCGTCGGAGACCTTGAGCGACCGTCATGGCCGTTCCTTTGCAATGTCGAAGGAGGGCATCATGAACAACGAATACCTTTCCCACAAACAACCCCGTGACCGGCCTCACAACCGACATGTCTCCGACCGTCTGCATCCAGACATCTATAGTGCGATGGCTGGGCTTGCCGGGTGGTACGCATTGTCCGCTTGGGTAGGCTTCGGCGGCAGCAGCTACGCCGATTATCTTCTCGTCGTCATGACCGGCTTCCTTGTTATCGCGGTGGCATTGCCGGCCCTCGCCGGGCATGTCTGGCATCGGCATCGCCCGTGGACACCCGCGAGCATCGGCAGCTTCGAGGATTGGATCGCCGGCGAATTCGATCTCGGCCAGGGCAACCGCGTTGCCTCCAAGAGAGCGCTGCTCGAAATTCTGCTGCCGCTTGCCGCCGTCGCCTTCGGCATGACAGCCTTCGCGATCGTGGCGCTACTGGCCAGCTGACCGTCGGCACGTCCACGCGTCGGCCAGATGAGAAATTCTTTGGGCCAACACTGGAAACGAAACGTACCGTTCCTATTTGTTTTGCGTCGTCACAAACTCTGGAGCCTCCACCATGCGTTATAACCAGCTTGGAAATACGGGGATGTTCGTCTCCGAACTCTGCCTCGGCACCATGACCTTCGGTGCTGCCGGCGAAAATGCCCAATGGGGTCTGATCGCCAGCCTCGATCAGAAGGGCGTCAACGAGATCGTCGCCCGTTCGCTCGCTGCCGGGATCAATTTCTTCGATACCGCCGACGTCTACTCCTTTGGCGAGTCCGAACGGCTGCTCGGCCAGTCGCTCAGGGACCTTGGCGTCGACAGGCAGAATGTGGTTATCGCCACCAAGGTCCACGGCGCCATAGGCGACGGCCCCAACCAGCGCGGCTCGTCGCGCGGCCACATCATGGATTCGGTCGATGCCAGTTTGGAGCGGCTGCAGCTCGATCATATCGATCTCTATCAGCTGCACGGCACCGACACGGTGACGCCGATCGACGAGACGTTGCGGGCGCTCGACGATCTCGTTGCCAGTGGCAAAGTCCGCTATGTCGGCGTCTCCAACTGGGCGGCATGGCGCATCGCCAAAGCGCTGGGCATCACTGAGCGCAAGGGTTTTGCCCGTTTCGAGACCGTCCAGTCCTACTATTCGATCGCCGGCCGCGACCTTGAGCGCGAAATCGTGCCGCTGCTCAATGAGGAGAAGCTCGGCCTGATGGTGTGGTCGCCGATGGCCGGCGGCCTGCTGTCCGGCAAATACGGCCCCGGCGCGCCGGGCAATGGCGAGGGCCGCCGCGCTGCCTTCAACTTCCCGCCGGTCAATGAGGACCGTGCCTGGGCGGCTGTCGCCGTCATGCGCGAAATCGCCAAAAAGCACGATGTGAGTGTCGCCACGGTGGCGCTCGGCTACGTCCTGGCCAAGCCCTTCGTGATGAGCGTCATCATCGGCGCCAGCCGCATGGAGCAACTGGAGCAGAACCTTGCCGCGACTGAATTGAAGCTCGACACCGACGATCTCGTCCGCCTCGACGAAGTCAGCGCCCTGCCGGCCGAATATCCCGGCTGGATGCTGGAGCGTCAGGCTGCCGGCCGGCGCCCGGCGCCGTTCACGCCGAAGGCATAGGCTCCGCCAGCGCAGACATCTCGGGAGCCCGTCGGCTCCCGAGAGCCTTGTCAGGTCAGCCGCACGCTCTCCCCCAGAAAATCGAGAAAGGCGCGCACCCGCGCCGGCAGATGTCGGCCCTGGCCGACATAGACAGCGTGGGTGGGCTCCTCGTCGCCGGGATTGAATACCTCCAGCAGCGACGCCAGCCGGCCGGCGGCGATATCGGCGGCGACATGCCAGAACGCCAGCCGGGCGATGCCCGCGCCCGCCAGCGCCATCAGTCGCATCGCCTCGCCATCGCTGACCAGCATGTTGCCGGTGATCGGAACCACGATGGCGCGGCCTTCCGCGTCGAGGAACGGCCAGCCATCGACATGCCGCACGAATCCAAAGCCCATGCGGTTGTGCCTGTCGAGATCGGCCGGTGTCAGCGGCGTGCCGTACGTTTCGAGGTACGAGGGCGAGGCAACGACGACCACGGGGCTTTGCCCGAGCTTGCGCGCCACCAGCCGTGACTCACTCAACGGCCCGGCACGGATAGCCACATCGGCGCGTTCCGCCATCAGGTCGATGACGCTGTCGGTCAGCACCAGATCGACCGAAATCTCGGGGTAGCGTTCGAGGAAGCGCGGCAGAAGCGGGATCAGCCGGTGCACCCCGAAGGGCACGTAGCTGTTGACGCGCAGCCGTCCGCGCGGTGCTGCACCCGCCGCGGCCTCCTGTTCGGCCGCCACCATGTCGGCGAGGATGCGCAGGCCGCTTTCGTAGAACGCGGTGCCTTCCGGTGTCAGTTGCAGTTTTCGTGTTGAACGACTGACCAGCCGCGCGCCAAGCCGGGCCTCCAGCCGCGCGATCAGCTTGCTCACCGCCGACGGCGTCATGCGCAACGCGCGTGCCGCGGAGGAGAAGCTGCCATCCTCGACGACGCGCACGAACACTTCAATTTCGCCGGAGCGATTGATGTCGGACCTGGCCATTTGTGAATCTATTTCACAGAAAATGTGCCCAAGGCAAGTCTGGTTCACAATGCATGGCGGCACGATCTTTCGGGCCGGGGCGCGGGACGGCGCTCTTCGTCATCGAAGTGGAAACCGCCATGCCTCTTGCCCTCTACGCCCTCGCCGCCGGTGCCTTCGGCATTGGCGTCACCGAATTTGTCATCATGGGTCTGCTGCTCGATGTCAGCAAGGACCTCGGCGTCTCGATCTCGGCCGCCGGCCAGCTCATTTCGGGCTATGCGCTCGGCGTCGTCATCGGCGCGCCCCTGCTGACCATCGCCACCGGCAACTGGCCGCGCAAGACCGTCCTTCTGGCGCTGATGGCGATCTTCACGCTTGGCAATCTCGCCTGTGCGCTGGCGCCCGACTACTGGACGCTGATGGGCGCCCGCATCATCACCGCCTTCGCCCATGGCACCTTCTTCGGCGTCGGCTCTGTCGTCGCCACCGGGCTGGTCGCACCCAACAAGAAGGCCTCGGCGATCGCGCTGATGTTCACCGGCCTGACCATCGCCAACATCCTCGGCGTCCCCTTCGGCACCTGGCTTGGCCAGGCCTTTGGCTGGCGGGCGACCTTCTGGGCGGTGACATTGGTCGGTCTGGCGGCCTTCGCCGTCATCATGGCTCTGGTGCCACGCAGCCAGACGGCGCCCGAAAAGAGCGACCTGCGCGCCGATCTCGCCGTCTTGCGCCGCATGCCCGTCCTGCTTGGTCTTGCCACCACCGTGCTCGGCTATGCCGGTGTCTTCGCCGTCTTCACTTACATCGCTCCGGTGTTGACGCAGATCAGCGGTTTCCAGGAAGCGGCCGTGTCGCCGATCCTGCTCGTCTTCGGCGGCGGTCTCATCGCCGGCAATTTGCTTGGCGGCAAGGTCGCCGACCGTTGGCTGGTGCCGGCCGTGCTGGGCAGTCTCGTGGTGCTGGCCCTGGTGCTCGCCACCATGACCTTCGCCATCCACAGCCAGGTGATGGCCGTCATCTATGTCGGCCTGCTCGGTGCCGCCGCCTTCGCCACCGTGGCACCGCTGCAGATGTGGGTGCTGGACAAGGCGCAAGGTGCGGGCCAGAGCCTCGCCTCGTCTTTCAACATCGCCGCCTTCAATCTCGGCAACGCCGCCGGCGCCTGGCTTGGTGGCGCGGTCATTGCCCATGGCCTCGGCCTTGGTGCACTCACCTGGGTCGCAGCCCTGCTGCCGCTCGCGGCACTCGCAGTGGCCGGACTGGCGCTGCGCCTCGATCGCACCGCCACGCTCGGCACGCCTGCCTCCGTACGGCCATGAGTATCTGAACCGGATCGCTTTCGACACACTTCTTCCACACCACCAGGAGCTAAAAAAATGGACTATCGACGTCTCGGTGCATCGGGCCTGAAAGTGCCGGCACTCTCATTTGGCGCGGGAACCTTTGGCGGTTCCGGCCCGCTGTTCAGCGCCTGGGGCAACAGCGATGCCAGGGAAGCGCGGCGGCTGATCGACATCTGCCTGGAGGCTGGCGTCAATTTATTCGACACCGCCGACGTCTATTCGAACGGCGCGTCGGAAGAGGTGCTTGGCGAAGCCATAAAAGGCCGCCGCGACGCCGTGCTGATCTCGACCAAGACCTCGCTGCCGATGGGCGACGGCCCTGCCGATTACGGCTCGTCGCGTTCACGGCTGATCAAATCCGTGGACGATGCGCTGAGGCGCCTCTGCACCGACTACATCGACCTTTTGCAGATGCATGCCTTCGATGCAGGTACGCCTGTCGAGGAGGTTCTGTCGACGCTGGACGTACTCGTACGCGCAGGCAAGCTGCGTTATGTCGGCGTCTCCAACTTTTCCGGCTGGCAAGTGATGAAGTCGCTGGGAGAAGCCGGCAAGCACGGCCATCCGCGCTATGTCGCGCATCAGGTCTACTACTCGCTGGTCGGCCGAGACTATGAGTGGGAACTGATGCCGCTCGGTCTCGACCAGGGCGTCGGCGCGCTGGTGTGGAGCCCGCTCGGATGGGGCCGCCTGACCGGCAAGATCCGCCGCGGCCAGCCTTTGCCCGAAAAGAGCCGGCTGCACGACACAGCGAGCTTCGGGCCGCCGGTCGAGGACGAGCATCTCTATAGGGTCATGGATGCTCTGGACGCGGTGGCCCAGGAAACCGGCAAGACCGTGCCGCAGATCGCCATCAACTGGCTGCTGCAGCGCCCGACCGTATCATCCGTCATCATCGGCGCCCGCAACGAGGAGCAACTGCGCCAGAACCTCGGCGCCATTGGCTGGAATTTGACCCCGGAGCAGATGAAAAAGCTAGACGCGGCGAGCGAAGTCACCGCGCCCTACCCGTATTTCCCCTATCGCCGCCAGAAAGGTTTCGCCCGGCTCAACCCGCCAGCGGTGTGAGCGCTGGTGCTGAAGCTGCCGATCTCCCCTTGCGGGGGAGATCGGCTGTGCCAGTCCCTCAGTGCAGCACGAACTCGCCGTCGACCTTGCGCCATTCGTTCGGCGCGATCAGCTTCTGGTGCGTGTAGCTGATCGAATGCAGTGGCCCGTCGAGCTCTGCTCTCCAGAATTCGATGAACTTGATCAGCACCGGAAACTTCGGCGCCAGATCGTAATCCTGCCAGATGAAGCTCTGCAGCAGATGCGGGTGGTCCGGAAAATGATAGAGAATCTTGGCCGTGGTCAGGCCATAGCCTTTGAGCATCAGGTCCATTTCGGAATGGTCGCGCATGGCAGTCCCCCTTGGGCGGTCCCTGGTTGAGTCTCCCTTCCTCCCAACGTCAGAGTGTGCGCGCCGTTGCTTAACTGTCTATTGATTTTTCCTGATCGAGAACGGGTTTTCCGCGCGAAAACATGCAGTTAGCAGCGAGCCGGCTTGAGTGCTGACACGACAGTGCCGTGCGTCCCCTTGGACGCGTAAAGACGCAATAGCATTTTTGATTTGGCGCATGATCCCTTCCGAAAATCGAATCCGATTTTCGGGGTCATGCGCTGCCGGGGAAACACCTGCGGCATCCCGCCGCGCGAATCCAACGTCTAATGTTGCGATGACGGACGAACTGGTAATAATGCCGCCGAATTCGCGGCAGCTTTGCCGCGATCCCGCTGGCGTTTCAAGCCGGCGGATCGGTTTGGGAGGAAAGTGAAGAAATGTCCGAGGTTCATGTCCATCGCGTCCAGCCGGCGTGGAAGAAAAATGCGCTGATCGACAATGAAACCTACCTGAAATGGTATGCCGACAGCGTCAAGAACCCGGACAAGTTCTGGGGCAAGCACGGCAAGCGCATCGACTGGTTCAAGCCCTACAGCAAGGTCAAGAACACCTCCTTCGACGGCAAGGTCTCGATCAAATGGTTCGAGGACGGGCTGACCAACGTCTCGGTCAACTGCATCGACCGGCACCTGAAGAAGCGTGGCAACCAGACGGCCATCGTCTGGGAAGGCGACAATCCGTACGACGACAAGAAGATCACCTACAACGAGCTCTACGAGCATGTCTGCCGGCTCGCCAATGTGATGAAGAAGCACGGCGTCAAGAAGGGCGACCGCGTCACCATCTACATGCCGATGATCCCGGAAGCCGCCTATGCGATGCTGGCCTGCACGCGCATCGGCGCCATCCACTCCATCGTCTTCGGCGGTTTTTCGCCGGATGCGCTGGCCGGTCGCATCGACGATTGCAAGTCGACCTTCGTCATCACCGCCGACGAGGGGCTGCGTGGCGGCAAGCCGATCCCGTTGAAGGAAAACACCGACAAGGCGATCGAGATCGCCGCGAAAGCCGGGACGAAAGTCGAAAAGGTGGTGGTCGTGCGCCGCACCGGCGGCAAGACCGGCTGGGTGGCCGGACGCGACGTCTGGTACCATGACGAGGTCGCGACGGTTAGGCCTGAGTGCAAGCCGGAGAAGATGAAGGCCGAGGATCCGCTGTTCATCCTCTACACGTCGGGCTCGACCGGCAAGCCGAAGGGCGTGCTGCACACCACCGCCGGCTATCTCGTCTACGTCTCGATGACGCACCAATATGTCTTCGACTACCATGACGGCGACATCTACTGGTGCACCGCCGATGTCGGCTGGGTGACCGGCCACAGCTACATCGTCTACGGCCCGCTCGCCAACGGCGGCACCACGCTGATGTTCGAAGGCGTGCCGAACTATCCGTCGCAGTCGCGCTTCTGGGACGTCATCGACAAGCACAAGGTCAACATCTTCTACACCGCGCCGACGGCGCTGCGCGCCCTGATGGGCGCCGGCGACGCGCATGTCACGAAGACGTCGCGCAAGTCGCTGCGCGTGCTGGGTTCGGTCGGCGAACCGATCAATCCGGAAGCCTGGGAGTGGTATTTCAACATCGTCGGCAACGGCAAGGTGCCGATCGTCGACACATGGTGGCAGACCGAGACCGGCGGCATCCTGATCACGCCGCTGCCGGGCGCCACTGACCTCAAGGCAGGTTCGGCGACGCGGCCCTTCTTCGGCATCAAGCCGCAGCTGGTCGACGGCGAAGGCAGGGTGCTGGAGGGTGCCTCTGACGGCAATCTCTGCATCGCCGATTCCTGGCCCGGCCAGATGCGCACCGTCTATGGCGACCATGATCGCTTCATGCAGACCTATTTTTCGACCTACAAGGGCAAGTACTTCACCGGCGACGGCTGCCGCCGCGACGCCGACGGCTACTACTGGATCACCGGCCGCGTCGACGACGTCATCAACGTCTCCGGCCATCGCATGGGCACGGCGGAAGTCGAATCCGCACTGGTCAGCCACGATAAGGTCTCGGAAGCCGCCGTCGTCGGCTATCCGCACGACATCAAGGGCCAGGGCATATACTGCTATGTTACGCTGATGGCCGGCGAACAGCCGAGCGAGGAATTACGCAAGGAGCTGATCGCCCATGTCCGCAAGGAGATCGGCGCCATCGCTTCGCCCGACAAGATCCAGTTCGCGCCCGGCCTGCCGAAGACGCGCTCGGGCAAGATCATGCGCCGCATCCTGCGCAAGATCGCCGAGGATGATTTTTCGGCACTCGGCGACACCTCGACGCTGGCTGACCCGGCTGTCGTCGACGACCTGATCGCCAACCGGCAGAATAAGAAGGCTTGATGCAAACCAGGACTGCACTGGGTTCCGTCACCGAGCTCTGGCGCTATCCGGCGAGTTCGCTCGCCGGCGAGCGGCTCGATGCGATCCTTGTCGGCTCGGAAAGCATCGACGGCGACCGCCTGTTCGGCCTTGTTGACGTGTCCGACAATGAAATCGCACGACCGGATCGCGAGGCGAAATGGCACAAGGTGCCGCGCATCCGGACCCGGCTGTCTTCTGCCCGCGAACTCGAGATCGCCGTCCCGGACGGCGATTGGCTGGCTGCGCCGGGTATCGAGAGCGACCGCGCGGCGTCGGCCTATCTTGGCTTCGGGGTCTCGATCCGGCCGTTTCGCCGGGAGAACGCCGCCTCTGGCTATTCCGGCCCGCTGACGGTGGAACGCTATCGCAAGGCCCCGATCCATCTTCTGACCACGGCGTCGCTGGCACGCCTGAAGGCGCTGCATCCGGAAGGGGCCGCCGACCCACGCCGCTTCCGCCCCAACATCGTCGTCGAGATGGAGGCAATCGAAGGGTCGTTTCCGGAGACGGAATGGATCGGCCGCAAGCTTGCCGTCGGTGATCTCCTGCTGACCATCTCCGAGCCGTGCCGCCGCTGCGGCTTCACCATCATCGCCCAGGATGGCTTCGACCACGATCCGGCGATCCTGCGCAATCTGGTTCGACACAACGCGCACAATCTCGGCGTCTATTGCACGGTCGATCGGCCGGCCGGCGTCGAGGTCGGCGACACGATGCGCTTCCTGTAAGCTATCGGTACAGATCCGCTCGCGTCGGCGGCAGGCCGCTCGGGCCACGCGCCCGCTTGGTGACGACGGTCTGGAAAATCTGTGCCGAGGCGCGTTCGAAGGTGATCGAACAGCCGGTCAGGTAAAGCAGCCACAGGCGTGCCCTCGGTTCGCCCACCTCGGCGATTGCTTCACCAAAGCGTGCGTGCAGGCGCTCGGCCCACAGCTTGCAGGTGCGGGCATAGTGCTCGCGCAGGTTCTCGACATCATAGACGAGAAAACCGTGCGCCTCGAGATTGCCGAGCGTCATGCCGATGGTATCGAGTTCGCCGCCGGGGAAGATGTATTTGATCAGCGCCTTGTATTCCGGCCCCTTGCGCAAGGTTTTTTTCATATCGCCCTTGCTGCGCCTTGTGATGGCGTGATGCAGATAAATGCCGCCCGGTTTGAGCAGGCGATGGACGGTCGAGAAATAGGCGGCATGGTTGGCAAGGCCGAGATGCTCGAACATGCCGATTGACGATATCTTGTCGAACGAGCCGGAGAGTTCGGCATAGGATTTTATCTCGATGGTGATGCGATCCTCCAGCCCTTCCGCGCGGATGCGCTCACGGGCAAGATTGGTCTGCGCCTCCGACAGCGAGACACCATGGCCGATGACGCCATAGTTCTTCACGGCATGGATGAGCATCGCTCCCCAGCCACAGCCGATATCGAGCAGTCTTTCTCCGGGCTTCAGCCGGAGCTTGCGACAGATATGGTCGAGCTTGTCGATCTGCGCTTGATCGATGCTGTTGGCGGAATCCTTGAAGTAGCCGCAGCTATAGACCATGCGCTCGTCGAGGAAGAGCCGATAGAAAGCGTTCGAAATGTCATAGTGATGCTGGATCGCTTCCTGGCTCGAACCGCTGACGAAGGGATTGCGTCCCGAAAGATCGGTCCGCGCCGTCATCTGTTTCCTTGAAAACAGCACCGACGGCAGGTCACGCAGGATCGCCAGCTTCGGCAATGTCTTCAGCTTCGTCCTGAGTTTACCTTGCGAAGGCAAGGCATAGAAATCGAACAGTGATCCCTCTTCGATGTCGACGGTCTTGGAAATCCACATCTCGATCAGCGTCGACAGGGACGGTCGCTTCACGATCTGCCAGACGATGTCCTGGTCGTTGATGGTGAGTACCGGACCAGTGGCGGGGCCGATCCGCTCCCCGGTCCACAGCCTGACCGCAAAGCCTGGCTTCAATGTTTCGATCACCGTTCGAACGATGCGAGCGGCCTTTTCGGCTGCCTCCATGCGATTCCTCCCGAATGCTGGCCCCGGGCAGGAGTTTGCCCGGCCGGCCTGGCAATCGCAAGCCGGCTCGCCCGTTGGCTAATTTCAGACCTGCACCTTGTCTTTTGCTGCAATGCACCCCATCATTGTGGGGTGTTCAACGAATCGAAAGGAGGTGATCCGATGTCGAGTGATTTCGTTTTCCAGAACGTGGCCTCAGCGGATTGCACTTTCGGGAAGCAGTCTTCCCGTTAAGGCGCGAAATGCGCGGCGGGTGACCTGATAGGTCGCCGCCATGGGCCGCGCCACGGACGGAAACACGGAAGGCCGTCGGCTTCGAAAGAAGAGGCGGCCTTTTCCGTTTGGGTCGAGCCCTACTTCGTCAGTGCTAGGGTTTCTATGTTGCGGGCGATCGTCTGAAAGGCCGCATCCAATTCGATACCGCTGGCAGCTTGGTAGAAGTGCTTGACCGAACCGGTATCGGGGCTGGCACAGGTCTGCAGTGTCGTGGCTGCATTGGCCTCGTCGAGTTTGAAACCGATCGTGAATATCTCTATGCCTTTGTCGCGCATGGCGGCGCAGAGTTTCGTCGCCGCCATGCGGGTCGTTTCTTTGCCCGCATCATTATAAACCCCGTCGACGTTGCTCGCATCGA
This sequence comes from Mesorhizobium sp. M0293, assembly GCF_040321735.1. Classification (NCBI taxonomy): domain Bacteria; kingdom Pseudomonadati; phylum Pseudomonadota; class Alphaproteobacteria; order Hyphomicrobiales; family Phyllobacteriaceae; genus Mesorhizobium; species Mesorhizobium sp. M0293. The sequence goes on along the minus strand of NZ_JAMYSA010000011.1, from coordinate 30,972 downwards.
AATAGGACAGGTTGAATTCGCCGTCCGTCATGAGGATCGCGTACTTGCCAACTTTCTTCGGGTCGGCCTGGGCTGGTCGCTGCGAAGCATTAAGCACGCTGCCCCAGCTTTCCGAGAGCATGTACCAGGTCCATTGGACGCCGATATGGCCGGCCGTGCCGCCCGAAGCGACAAGATCCTTGATGACATTTTTGAGCGTGGCGGCGTCGGCTGTCAAAGGCACGAGCGCTGCGACCGGGCAAGCGGCCGTGCGTGTGTTCGCGGCAAAGCCCGACAGCAGATAGTCGCGATTGACCATGCTGGAATCAGGACCCGCGTCGGAATATTGATCGGCGCCCTTGCGTTCGGTGGCGCAATTGTCCGGGCGCGGCGATGCCGAAGCAAGCTGAGCGCTTGTATTGCCAGGCGCCTGTTTGCGCTGGCTGGCGTTGGTTTCGACATAGACGCTGCTGGCCGCAAGCTGACCGGCATTGACCGAATTGGCATAGGGCACGATCGAAACGCGGACCCGTGGCTTGCTCGGAGCCTGGCCGCCCAGGAAGCTGTCCACCGCATTGGCCGCGGCGGTCCTCAGGTCTTTGATTTTTTGGCCGGCCATGGATCCGGTCACATCGAGCATCATCGCCACTTCGATGGTCTTGTCCGAATAAAGCGATGTCGTCGTGGCGGCGACGCGTCTCGTATCGCTCATGCCGAAAATCGGGAAGAACAAGGCAACATCGACATGGGCATCCACTTGGACCGTCTTGGCGGTCTTGTCGACGATCAGCCGGTCAAGGACGACTTGGCCAGCTTGTAGAATTCCGGCGGTATCGTTGGCGTCGAGAAAAGCCTTCACCGAATTGTTGGCATCGGCTTCCTTGATGGCACCGGTCGTCAGGTCGCGCGCCGTCGACGTGACCGCGGCGTCGACCACGCCCTGGAGGCTCGATCTGGCATTGTACAGCTGCGAGACGTTGACGGAAAAGCCAACGCCCAGCGCCAAGACCGAGGCAGCAAGGCCGAACAGGACTGCGAAATTTCCACCGCGATCTCTGGCGAAAACGCCGACCGCGTGAACAAGACCCCCGTAATTCCGCATCCTACAGCCTCCGCTTGCCTCGGCCTCGTCGCCGCAGACAAGGCAATGCAGGATTCCAGCCGGATGACGCCGTTTGGCCGCCGAAAGCACGCCGCCCTTCAGCAATACATTGTTTTTGCTTGATTTCGTCCTTTGCGAAGGTGAATGACTGGTAAACAGAAAAACGCCGCCGCGGCTGCGTTTACGAGCTGGTTACCATGCTCAAGACGAAGCAATCGAAGAAAGCTCAACGACGTCCTGTTGCGGCACAGGGCCTGTGTGCCGAAGCGGATCATGTTTCTGGAACAGTTGCGTCGGTAGGCCTCGCGACTAGGCCAGCATCTGCGCGCTGACGGTCCTGTCGATGCCGTGATAGGGCGGGTTGAACAGATTGCCTTCCTGTTCGTAGGTCCACACCTTGAACAGGCTGAGCCGGTGCGGGCCGAAGCTGTGCAGCAGCGGCACGTCGGTGGCGTCGCGGCCGCGCGCGATGACGACGCGGCCGATCCTCGGCCTGTTGTGGCGGGGATCGAACGTGTACCACTTGCCGTCGAGGAACACTTCCAGCCATGCCGAGAAATCCATCGGCGCCGGATCGATCGGCACGCCGATGTCGCCGAGATAGCCGTTCACATAGCGCGCAGGAATGTTCATGCAGCGGCACAGCGTGATCGCCAGATGGGCGTAGTCGCGGCAGACGCCGACGCGCTCCTCATGCGCCTGCGCCGCGGTGCGGGTCGGGCGCGCATAGCCATAGCCGAACGACAGCCGGTTGTGGACATAGTCGACGATCGCCTGCACCCGCGCCCAGCCGGGCGGGAGATGGCCGAACAGTTGCCAGGCCAGGTCACTGAGATGGTCTGTCTCGCAATAGCGGCTGCCCAGGAGATAACCGAGCACCTCGTCGGGCAGGTCCGCCACCGGCACTTCCCTGGCCAGCGCGTTGACCTCATCCGTCTCGCCGCTGTCCTCGACGACCGCATCGTAGAGGATGCGAAAGCTCCCGGCTGGCGCCGTGAAGCGGCGGCAGGCATTGCCGTGCAGATCGTGGTAGAGTCTGGTCGGCACGGTAGGCGATGTCAGCACCCGCGTCTGCCGCTTGATGTCGGCTTGCCTGTCCTTGTGTATCTCGAGCACCGAAATCACCGGAGTGCCTGCTATGCATTCGATGGCGATTTCGTAGCCGAGCCGGATCAGCATCGCAGTCCCCCTCGATTATCGCGGAAAGCAGTTTGTTGAAACGCGACAGAACGGGCTGTGGTTCCCTTGGGACGTCGCCTTTTCAACAAAAACAGCCAGCTAGCGAATGGTTCACCCAACCATTTTCCTCGTATGCTTTCATATTCGGTGGCGAACCTACTGACCAAGACTTGGAATGAGGTCCGCCCGACGAGGCCGCGCCAGCGGTCGAGGTGACCGCGTCGCAGTATTTCGAGGAATGTCGCCGACGGCACGAAGAACTAAAGTGCCGGTGATGGCGCTGCTGAAATCCAATAATCGGTCGTAATTGCCTGACGGCCGGCCTGACGAACATGTTCTCGAGCATTTTGCTCTATTCTGCGCGGCGATCGGGCGTAGCCGATGAAATAGGTAACTGTGTGAACGTCAGGCTTTGGCGCGGCGCGTCATAAGGTGTCCGCCAAGCATGAATTTCTTCGCTTATGGGTGCCGCTGTTATGAATATGGTGACGGTTGACCGTGGAGCCCTGTGACCTAGCTTAGAGTTCAGGATGGACCGTCCACAGCCGGAAATGGTGGAACGGTACGCACCGTGTGAGATTTCTCGGAACGTTGAGATGCAGAGGCACTGCGCTGGCGGGACCTCGAAGCAAGTGACAACTTCGCGAGCGATCCAAAGCTTAGCCAGCGCCAAGGTGAGGGCCAAAACACCGCTTCACGAGCTTAAGAATACACCCAAGACCGCAAGGGCACGCCAATGCCAAATCTTGCTGAGATTTACGCAAACGAGGTAGATATCGCCGTCCTGGGCGGGATAGCAATACTTGCATCAGTGGGCATCTATCTTGTGCTCCGGCGCATCGCTATCGGAGTGCAAAGGCGTCGCATAAAACCAGATGCCGACCTGAGCGAAGGCATCCCTTATCCTCCCGGGGAGGCTTCTTGGGACTGGCAATGCCCGGTCGACCCTGCAACCGGGCGTGCATCTTCTTCTCAGGTTGCAGCTCTCTCAGACACGGCAGACCTGAATGTTCGGCCTCAGAATGCCAATTACCGTCAGTTCGGGGTGCGGGTCGAACATTTCGACGCAAGTTCCGAAGCTTGCGAGCGCTCGTCAGTGACCACCGCGACGGCCTCACCCTCTCACGTTCCCAGGCCGATCGGTCTTGTACTCCGTTTGGGCGTCGCCGCAATCTGTCTGGCCGTGCCGCTTGGCTATGCGATGACGAGACAAAACTGGATCGAAAGAGCCCCCGCCATTTCGCAGGCGCAAGGCTCCGCCCATCCGGAACCTTCGCGATCCTTCGAGCTTCCGGCGAGTGCTGCGCTAGGCATGCATAGACCAGCCCAGGGAGACGGGCGCACGAATGTCGAATTGCTCAATCCGGATCTTAGGGTAGCTCGGGCGCAAGTCGGGGCAGTTCGTGCTCAAGCAGCCGCTGCCAGGGAATTGGCCCGCCAGGAGCAGGGGGCGGCGGAAGGCGAGCGCGCAAGGAGCGCCGCTCTGCAGAAAGCGCTCCTCGCGTCAAGCAAGCCGATCGACGCGCTGAGGGCAACCATGGCAGCCGCCGACAACGCACGCGAGGAGCGATTGCGCAACGAACTCGCGGCAGCTCGAACCCTTGACGCACTTCGACGCATTGCGGGAGATGCCCGCACGCTGCTGCGCGAGACCGCCAACTATGTTTTTGTGGAGATGCCCGCTGCTCATCTGGAGCGTCAGCGAACGGAGTGGCTGGCGCGCGAGCTATCGCGAGCGCGGGCGCAAATCGAACAGCTTGAGATCGAGACCGCCAAGGATCGCACCAAGGCCAAGGTTTCGCTGGCGCAAGCGAGCGGAATGCTCGATGACGAGCGCCGGAAGTCTGCGGACCTTCGTGGCGATCTCGCCAAAGTCGAACTGTCCAATGCCGCGCTCGTGGAGCGCGCGGACGCGGCTGAGCAGGAACGGACCGCTGCTGTCAAAGCGAGACAGCGTGCCGAACAGACTGCAGCCGAGACGGCGCAGGCTCTGGCACGAGAACGCGCTGCAGCAGTCTCGATCCATGAGGATCTCGACAGAACTCGCCGCGAGCGCGACGCCGCCCGAGCACTCGTGGCAGGGGTCGCCGGCTTGAAGACGGCTCTGGACAAGCAACGCGAAGCCGCTGCTTCTCTTGCCCGCGACCTAGCCACCGCGCGTGCCGACAATGACAGGCTCAGGACTGAGCGCCCCAGCGCGCAGGTCGAACCGTCGCCGAGGCCGCGTTCTGCCCGCGCAGCAGCCGCGACCGGCCAAGTGAAGGCTGTCAGCCAGAAGACTGCACGCAGCAAGGTTCGCAATCCGTCCCGGACGACCCGCGTGCGTTCTATCACACTTCCCTATTCGCTCAGGCCGATACAGACGACATTGGAGTGATTTCCAAAACGACTGCGCGATCCCTCTTTAAGGCCCCGATTATTGAGGTCATAGCCTCGCGCCCTCCGTTAGGCCGGGATGAATCATCTCTTTCGAATTCGTCCTGCTCCCCTCGGCGAGGAGTCTGCGCGATGCGCTATGTCAGTCCGATCACGCTGCCTGTCGCATTCAATTCGCATTGAATCGGCGCCCGCCGCGTCTCTACGTTGCCTTGCCGCACATAGTCGATGCTGACCTCAATGGGAGCCGAGATCGTATCTGGGCTCGGGCGCTGTATGAAACCTGCGCTGCTGACGCGCACACTGGTCGCACCGAACGGGGCGGCAGCCGACTCGACTGCATCATGGCAGGCGCGAACGACTTCATCTGGGACGCCCGGCAGCGCTGCGATTGGACTGACCGTCAATGAATTGTTGCTGTCGTTGGAAGGCTGTAGGGTGGGCGGGAGGCCGAGCGACCGTCCGCGGTCTGCGGACGGGACGGTACTGGCCGTAGTTGGCGCCTCTACGGTCGTTGTAGTGGCGCTGGTCTCGCCGTCGTCCACCGGGGAACTACTGCTGGGGCTGGGGCTGGGCTCGCCGCTAAGCCCTTCGTGCGGACCGCTATTGCGGCCTTCGCTGCGATGGCTGCCAGCGCCGTGGCTTCCGCCACCATTGTCACCATGATGGCCGCCAGCGCCTTGCCCTCGGCCGTTCTGGCCGCCGGCTGCAGTACTTGCGCAGGCTACCGCGATCGAGCAAGCGACTACGAGAAATGCCCAGCTGGATCCACGGGATTGACGCACGACGACCTCCATAGGTGTGCCGGTCTGACCGTCTTTCCGCGGCATGCAGTCAGAACGGCGCAACCGCCGCTGCCCCCAAAGGCGAACTCGCGAGTAAGGCGCCCACGCAAGCAATTAGGGGAGGAGTCCGGCGGAGCAAGGCCCCCGGCCCTTCCTATTGCCGAGCAACCCAGCTACCGATTCGCGCAATGTTCAGCCGGCTGATTGGAGGAGTTAGCTATGCCAACATTCCGGAGGGACCATCGAAAAGGTGACCCCTCACGCCTTCCCATAAGGACGCCGCGACGTTAGGTTCGGCGACCGCCACAAGCACCCCCTTACTCAAGGAAAACCATGTACGCAGGCAGAAAATTCGCGGCCTTCCTCTTCGATATGGACGGCACGCTCATCAATTCCATCGCCTCCGCGGAGCGAGTGTGGAGCGATTGGGCACGCCGCCAAGGCCTCGACGTCGCCGCCTTCCTGCCGACGATCCATGGCGTGCGGGCAATCGAGACCATCACCGGCCTGGCACTCCCAGGCGTCGATCCGGCGCGCGAGGCTGAATTGCTGCTAAAGGCCGAGGCGGCCGATCTGGACGGCATTCTCCAGATCGCCGGCGCCGTGGCGCTTCTCAACGCGCTGCCGCCCGAGCGCTGGGCGATCGTGACCTCCGCGCCACGTGAACTGGCGTTGTTGCGCATGAAGGCTGCCGGCATCCCTGTCCCGGCCGTTCTCGTCGCGGCGGAAGATGTTTCCCGCGGCAAGCCGGCGCCCGATTGCTTCCGGCTTGGCGCGGACCGGCTCGGCTTCGATGCGCGCGACCGTCTCGTGTTCGAGGATGCTCCGGCTGGCATCATCGCAGCCGAGGCGGCGGGGGCGGCTGTCATGGTCATCAACGCCACGCATAAGCTTCCGTTGCCAACACAGCATGCCGCGATCGCTGGCTACGAGACGATCGGCATCACCGTTGACGAGCGTGGCTGGATCGCGCTCGAGCCGCAGCGCAACGCCGCCTAAAGATGTAGCGCAACGCCGTCCAAAGGTGTGTTGAGATTCAGGTCAGGCTTGCAGACCGGCATCACCTGAATATCAACATACCCTTAGAAGTCGCTGGTCAGGCCCTTTACCTCCCAATCGCCATAGCGACCGGGCTCCTTCCCGCCGCGGCCGCCGATTTCCTTCGGCGCCGTGGCTTCCTTCTCCAGATATTTCACGCGTCTCGCTTCGGCCTCCGCGAGCGCACGCCTGGCTGCCGGCGTCAGCGTCTTTGGCTCGACGTCACGGCCAAGGTCGGCATCGATTTTACTGGTTTCGTCGTTCATGCGATATTTCCAGCGGATTGAAACAGGAACTGGCGTTTCCCATCATATAGCGATGAACCCGCGACGATCGACCCCTATTCTCCATTACCTTGACAGGAGCAGACGATGAACACACTTCGCACCGCCATGCTTCTTGCCGCGATGACGGCGCTGTTCATGGGTGTCGGCTTTTTGATCGGCGGATCGGGCGGCATGATGATCGCGCTGCTGATCGCCGCCGGCACCAATCTGTTCAGCTACTGGAACGCCGACAAGATGGTGCTGTCGATGAACCGCGCCGTCGAGGTCGACGAAAGGACCGCGCCCGAATATTATGCTATCGTCCAGTCGCTGGCCAAACAGGCTGGCCTGCCGATGCCGAAGACCTACCTGATCGACAACCCGCAGCCGAACGCCTTCGCCACCGGTCGCAATCCGCAGAACGCGGCGGTCGCCGCCTCCACCGGTCTGTTGCAGGCTTTGACGCATGAAGAGGTCGCAGCTGTCATGGCTCACGAACTCGCCCATGTGCAGCACCGCGACACACTGACCATGACGATCGTCGCCACCTTTGCCGGCGCCATCTCGATGCTCGGCAACTTCGCCTTCTTCCTTGGCGGCAACCGCGACAACAACAGCCCGTTCGGCTTTGTCGGCGTGCTGGTGGCGATGATCGTGGCGCCCTTTGCCGCGATGATCGTGCAGATGGCTGTCAGCCGGACCCGCGAATACGAGGCCGACCGGCGCGGCGCTGAAATCTGTGGACACCCGCTCTGGCTGGCATCCGCCCTTGACAAGATCGCTCGCGGCGCCGAACGCATCCGCAACCCCGATGCCGAGCGCAATCCGGCAACCGCGCATCTCTTCATCATCAATCCTCTTTCCGGCGAGCGCATGGACAGTCTGTTTTCCACACACCCGAACACAGAAAACCGCATCGCTGCTCTGCAGGCGATGGCGCAGCAGATGCAAGGCGGCGAAACCCGGGCCGCCCCGCGCCAGGCCCCGATGCCACGGCAAGCGGACGAACAGCGGCCATCCGGGCCCTGGGACCAGGCCGCGCAGCCCGAACAGCCGGCCGAACCCGCCAAGCCGAAATCCAACCCATGGGGTCGCAACCCGACCGGGCCCAAGGGCCGGTGGTCGTGAGCGTGGCGGACCGAGGGCCTCGACGCACGGTTTCAGGCGACTTCGTTGCCGGCCTTGCCGCCCGCAAGGCGGCGGCGCGCCTGCTTGCCGCCGTCATCGATGCCAGGACACCGCTTGACGGGCTGACCGATCATGAGAACGGCCACCCGCAATACAAGGCGCTCGACCTGCGCGACCGTGGCCTGGTCCGCGCCATTCTGGTCACCGCATTGCGCTATCGCATGACCATATCGGGGCTGCTGGCGCGGCGCCTGGAGAAGCCGCTGCCGCCCAACGCCACCGCGCTGTCGCACATATTGCATGTGGCGGCCGCACAGATCCTGTTCCTCGACATTCCCGACAGCGCCGCGGTCGACCTCGCTGTGACCCACGCCAAGTCCGATCCGCGCACGGTGCGATTCTCCGGCCTGGTCAACGGCGTGCTGCGCACCTTGGCGCGCGCCAAGGAAACGGAACTGCCTGCCGCCCTTGCCGCCACCGACGAAGCGCCCAAATGGTTTTCCGAGCGGCTGAAGGCCACCTATGGCCCAGAGAAGGCAAGGCAGATCCTGGAAGCCCACCGCGTTGAGGCGCCAGTCGACTTTTCGGTCAAAGCCGATCCCGAGCTTTGGGCCGAAAAGCTGGGCGGCATCGTCCTGCCGACCGGCACAATTCGGGTGGAAAAGCTTGCCGGGCCCGTTACCGAACTGCCCGGCTTTGCCGACGGCGCCTGGTGGGTCCAGGACGCCGCGGCCAGTCTGCCTGCCCGGTTGTTCGGCGATGTCAGGGGACTGCGCGTCGCCGATCTCTGCGCAGCCCCCGGCGGCAAGACCGCGCAGCTCATTCTCGCCGGCGCCAAGGTCACCGCCGTCGACACCTCGAAAAACCGGCTGGCCCGGCTGACGCAGAATCTCGACCGCCTCGGCCGGTCGGCCGAGATCGTCCAGGCCGATTTGCTCAAATACGAGCCGAAGGAATTGTTCGATGCCGTTCTCCTCGACGCGCCCTGCTCGTCGACCGGCACGGTACGGCGGCATCCCGACGTGCCATGGACCAAGACGGCGGCCGACGTCGAAAAACTCGCCGACCTGCAACGCAGGCTGCTCGCCCGCGCCGTCACGCTGGTGAAACCCGGCGGCCGGATCGTCTTTTCCAACTGCTCGCTCGACCCGCTCGAAGGCGAGGACCTCTATCACGCCTTTCTGGGCGGCACGGCTGACATAGCCAACGATCCGCTGCGGCAAGGCGAGATCGCCGGCATCGATCCGTTCCTGACGCCACAAGGCACGCTGCGCACCACGCCCGCCGACCTCGACCTTGGTTCGCCCGGGATTTCCGGTCTCGATGGCTTCTTCGCGGCTCGTATCCGCCGAGCCGGCTAATGCATGTCGCCCAAAAATGTGCAGCGGTTTTGGGACAACGACATGCATAAAACATAAAGACGAAGCGCGTTGCATCCGACCGGTCGGGCGCGACGCGCTTTGATTTAACTGCCCGGATTTACCGGCTTTTTTGGCGATTATCGGGGTCAATACCGGGTGAACCGGCATCGTCCGATGGAATTCGCCTTCGCACGAGTCCAGCAATCATGTAAACTCGGTGCCGGGGTAGAGGACGATCAGGAGGGGTTTTGGCAGTTGCTGCCAGCAGCACGACGCGCCTGTGGACGCTTGTCGCGAAGGAATTCTGGCGCAAAACGCGCCGGCGCCTGCGTGCCGGGCCGGTCTACCGCTGGCGCTATTTTGGCCGCACGCCGGAACGTGTGCTGATCGCACCGCCGGACCTGCGCCTCGCCGACCCGCAGATCGCACTCGAGATCTACTACGGCCGCTATCCCCTGTCGGGGCATCTGGTCGAGACTGGCGGCAAGTCGCCTTTCCAGATCAACGTGCCCAATCACGGCTGGCAGAAAACGCTGCACGGTTTTCGCTGGCTGCGCCACATGCGCGCCGCCGCCACCGACCTTGCCGCCGCCAACGCCCGCGCCCTGGTTTCCGACTGGATCGTCATGCATGGCAGCCATATTTCCGGCGTCGCCTGGGAGTCCGGCACGACGGCCAAGCGCATCATCGCCTGGCTGCAGCACTCCTCCGTCGTGTTGCAGGGGGCCGAGTTCCCCTTCTACCGCGCCTTCCTGAAATCGCTCGCCGTCCAGATCCGCTACCTCAGGTCGATGGCGCGCGAAATGCCGGACGGCAAGGACAGGCTGCGCGCCCGTATCGCGCTCGCCTTCGCCGCTTTGTCCCTGCCGGCGCCAGCCTCAGCGCTGCGTGGCGCGACCCGCAACCTTGCCGCGGAACTCGACCGCCAGATCCTTGCCGACGGCGGACACATTTCGCGCAATCCGATGGTCGTCCTGGAAATCCTCGCCGACCTTCTGCCGCTGCGGCAGACCTATGCCAATCAGGCGGAGACGCCGCCGCAGGCGCTGATCGGCGCCATCGACCGCATGCTGCCGGCGCTGCGCTTCTTCCGCCATCAGGACGGCAGCCTCGCCCGCTTCAACGGCATGGGCGCCACCATCCACGACCGCATTGCCACCATCCTGCGCCACGACGACACCGCCGGCGCGCCACTGCTGCACGCGCCGCATTCCGGTTATGAGCGCCTGTCGATGGGCGGCGTGACGGTCATTGCCGACACCGGCCTGCCGCCGCCGATCGACGTGTCCAACGCCGCGCACGCCAGCTGCCTCGCCTTCGAGCTGTCGTCCGGCCGCCAGCACTACATCGTCAATGCCGGCATCGACACCTATGGCGCGGCTGAATTCCGGCCGCTGGCGCGAGCCACTGCCGCGCACTCGACCGCCACCATCAACGACACCTCGTCGGCACGCTTCAGCCATTCGCTGCGCGTCAACGACCTGCTCGGTTCGCCGCTGATCGGCGGCCCGCAGCATGTGCAGTGCAAGCGCACCGACCAGAAGGGCATTCAGGGGTTTATCGCCCGCCATGATGGCTATGTCCCCCGCTTCGGCTTCCTGCATGAGCGCGAACTGAAGCTCTCCTCGGACGGCAATGTGCTGGCCGGCAGGGACCGCTTCCAGCGGCCCGGCAATGCGGCGATCCGCAACAACGGCCGCGACTTCGTCACCGTCCGCTTCCACGTCCACCCCGACATCAACTTGCTGCAGGACGAGCATGATCGCCTGGTGATGACCGCCGACCAGGCCGACACGTGGGTGTTTACAGCAGCCGAAGTGGTGCCGGAGGTCGAAGAGTCGATCTATTTCGCCGGTCTCGGCGGCCCGCGCCGCAGCCGCCAGATCGTGCTTGCCTTCAAGGCCTCGGAAGTCGCCGAAATCCACTGGCAGCTGACGCGCACCAGCATCGCTGGTTATCCGGAAAACAGCTGAGCCTACCTGACCGCCGGTTTGATTTCCGGGCGGCATGTGCTACGGGCGCGGCATCCATCACACCAGTCGTGAAAGGCCGCCACCCATGGCCGTCGCCGCCAAGAACATTCCCGCGCCTGACCTCGTTCCGGTGCGTCGCGCCCTGCTCTCCGTTTTCGACAAGACCGGGCTCATCGATTTCGCCAAAGCGCTGGCAGCGGCCGGCGTCGAGTTGGTCTCGACCGGCGGCACGGCAAAGGCGATCGCCGAAGCGGGCCTGGCGGTGCGCGACGTCTCTGAGCTCACCGGTTTTCCCGAGATCATGGATGGCCGCGTCAAGACCTTGCATCCCAGCGTGCATGGCGCGCTGCTTGGCGTGCGCGACGATCCGGAGCATTCCGCGGCAATGCGCAAATACGGCATCGAGCCGATCGATCTCGTCGTCTCCAATCTCTATCCGTTCGAGGAGGTCCGCCGCTCCGGCGCCGATTACGCATCGATCGTCGAGAACATCGACATCGGCGGACCGGCAATGATCCGCGCCTCGGCAAAGAACCATGCCTATGTCGCCATTGTCACCGATCCCGGCGACTACGCCTCGGTGCTGAACGCGCTGGAGATGAACATCGGCTCGCTGTCGCTGGATTTCCGCAAGAAGCTGGCTGCCAAGGCCTTTGCCCGCACCGCCACCTATGACGCGGCGATCTCCGGCTGGTTCGCGGAAGCGCTCGAGATCGAACACCCGACATGGCGCGCCTTCGGCGGCAAGCTGGTCGAGGTGATGCGCTACGGCGAGAACCCGCATCAGAGCGCCGGCTTCTACGTCAATGGCGACAAGCGGCCGGGCGTCGCCACGGCGCGCCAGCTTCAGGGCAAGCAGCTGTCCTACAACAACATCAACGACACCGACGCCGCCTTCGAACTGGTCGGCGAATTCGATCCAAACCACTCAGCCGCCGTCGCCATCATCAAGCACGCCAACCCGTGCGGCGTCGCCGAAGGCGCTTCGCTGAAGGCGGCCTACGTCAAGGCGCTGGCCTGCGATCCGGTTTCGGCCTTCGGCGGCATCGTCGCTATGAATCGCATCCTCGACGCCGAGGCCGCCGGAAAAATCGTCAAGACCTTCACCGAGGTGATCATCGCGCCCGGCGCGACCGACGAGGCAGCAGCAATCGTCGCGGCAAAGAAAAACCTGCGTCTGCTGGTGACCGGTGGCCTGCCGGACCCGCGCACATCAGGCACGACGGTCAAATCCGTCGCCGGCGGCCTGCTCGTCCAGTCCCGCGACAACGCCGTCGTCGACGACCTTGAGCTGAAAGTGGTGACCAAGCGCGCGCCGACATCGGCCGAAATGGCCGACCTGAAATTCGCCTTCCGCATCGCCAAGCACGTCAAGTCCAACGCCATCGTCTATGTCAAGGACGGTGCCACTGTCGGCATCGGCGCCGGCCAGATGAGCCGGGTCGATTCTTCACGCATCGCCGCGCGCAAGGCGCTCGACGCCGCTGAGGCAGCGGGCCTTGCCGAACCGCTGACCAAGGGCTCGGTCGTCGCTTCCGACGCCTTCTTCCCCTTCGCCGATGGGCTGCTGGCCGCGATCGCCGCCGGCGCCACCGCCGTCATCCAGCCGGGCGGCTCGATGAACGACAAGGACGTCATCGCTGCCGCCGACGAACACGGCATCGCCATGGTGTTTACTGGCGTGAGGCATTTCCGGCATTGAGCGTTCTTCCTTTTCCCTTTGCGGAAAAGGAAGAAGCGCTGTTGCTATTCGCTTGGCCGGTCCGCCGGATAGGGCGTGTTGACCAGGATCGCCATGCCGAGCCCAAGGAACAGCACGATGACCGCCATGCCGAGGCGCGCCGAGCCACTGGCCAGGGTGACGGACGCGACCATGAACGGCGCCAGGAAACTGGTTGCCCTGCCGGCCAGCGCGTAAATGCCGAAATAACGGCCGGATTCGGCGGCTGTGACGCTGCGCGCCATATAGGACCGTGACGACGCCTGCACCGGCCCGAAAGCCACGCCGATCAACAGGCCGAAGAAGATGTAGGCCTTTTCCGCCGCCGTACCGAACAGGCCGCCGCTGTCTGGTCCGGGCATCATCCAGAGGCCGAACAAAGTGTAGCCCGGTCCGGTCGAGACGATGCCGATCGTGGCGATGCTGAGCAGGATCAGTGAGATCATCACGATGGTTTTGGAGCCAAGCGCCGTGTCGAGACGGGCTGCAGCCAGGCAGCCGAAGATGGCGACGACGTTGAGAATGATGCCGAAAATGCCGATCTCGGTGATCGACCAATGGAACATTGCAGCCGCAAATGTACCACCCAGCGCCAGCAGCGCATTGACGCCGTCCTGATAGATCATGCGGGCGACGAGGAAGCGAAAGATACCGCTGCGCTTGCGCACCTCACCCAGTGTTACTTTCAGCTCCGCCAACCCCTCTCGCACCGCCGGCCCGATCGGGATGCCCTTGATGGCGTCCGGCGTGAAGAAGAACATCGGCAGGATGAAGAGGAAATACCAGCCGGCCGACAGCGGCCCGGTGGCCCGGGCGTCCTCGCCGAGCTTCGGGTCGAGGCCGAACAGCGGGTCGATGCCGATGATCGTCTTGCCCGTTTCCGGCGAACCGGCCATGCAGGCGACCACGAAGATCAGCGCGATCATCCCGCCGAGATAACCAAGACCCCAGGCCATGTTGGAAATCCGGCCGATCTCGCTCTTCGGCACCAGGCGCGGCATCATCGAATCGTTGAACACGGTCGAAAATTCGGCCGCGACCGACGCCAGCGAGAACAAGAACACGACAAGGAAAAGGTTCGAACCGGGGGCCGCGAACCAAAGCAGGCAAAGGCTGGTGACCTTGACCGCGGCGAAGAACGCGATCCACGGCTTGCGTGGGCCGGTCTGATCGGCGATCGAGCCGAGGACCGGCGACAGCACGGCGATGACCAGGCCTGCCGCGGCGATGCCGTAACCCCAGGCCGCCTGGCCGGATTCCGGATCGCTCGCCATGCGCGAGACGAAGTAAGGCCCGAAGATAAAGGTGGTGACGACCGTGAAGAACGGCTGCGCCGCCCAGTCGAACAGCATCCATCCCCAGATGCCGCGCCCAGACGCACGCTGCAGTGCTATTTCGGTCATGTCCCCTCCGATCGCCTTCGTAACGCTAGCGGTTGGCCCATGTCTGCATGTTTTGCAGTGCGCATGCAAACGACCACGATTGGCGCAGCTTATCAGCCGGCTGAACGGGCAGCGCCAACCGCGCCAAACGAATCTCGCTCACATCCCCGTCAGATCACTCATCAGCCCGGAAGCGACCGATAGCCGCGACACGGTGATGTCGCCGCCCTCGGTGAGCGCCTGCAGCCGGTCGCGGATGCGCGCCACTCGTTCGCCACCGGCTTCCAGCCAGGCCGCTACCGGATCGGCCGTCTTGGCGTGGCCGGTGAGCGCCGCCACAGCGATGCCGCGCCGTGCGGCGCCGATCATGTCGGTGGCGCGCGAAAGCGCCAGCTGGTCGTAATAGTCCGATGGCGTGATCGAGCGTGCAGCATCCTCGACACGCGGGATACGGAAGGCATCGCTGACCGCGAAGAACGCCCTGGCCGCCACGACGATGTCGGCGCCGGCCGTACGCGCCGTCAGCGCGATGTCGGGGATCAGTTCCGCCACCTCGCTCAGCGCCAGCTGCCCGGCCAGCCGTTCCGGCGCACCGCTCTTGAACAGCCCGTGGCGCTTCTCCTCGATCCGCTCGCGCGAGAAAGCCGGCAGCAGCGAAACGAGCTTGGGCTCCAGCGCCTTGCGGGCTTCCAGCAGCTCAGTGATGCGCTGGCCAAGCGGTGCCGTGCCGGTGTCGTTCTTCAGATACCACCCGCTCGTCACATAGATCAGCCGGCTGACCATCTGATAGAGATCGAGCTGCACCTGGCCGTCGATCTGATTGTCGAGCGCGTCGATCTCGCGATAGAGCGCCGGCAAGGCAAAACCATCGCGCACTACCGCGAAGGTCCGCACCACGTCGGCGGCGGTGCGCCCCGTGGCTTCCTGCAGCCGGTTGACGAAGGACGGGCCGCCGCGATTGACCAGATCGTTGGCGACGACCCGCGTGATGATCTCGCGGCGCAGCCGATGGCCGTGGATCTCGGCGGCGTATTTCTTCGCCATCCGGTCCGGGAAATAGCCCATCAGGTCGCGGTCGAAATGCGCATCGTCCGGCACGTCGCTGGCGACGATGTCGGAAAACAGCACGATCTTGGCATAGGCGAGCAAGACGCCGAGCTCGGCCCTGGTCAGCGGTTCGCCGCGCGCTTCGCGATCGGCAAGCGCTGCCGGCGACGGTAGTGTCTCGACGGCGCGGTCGAGCAGGCCCCGCGCCTCCAGCGCCGTCATGAAACGGCTCTGATGCGCGATGTCGGCGAGGCCGCGCTTGCGGGCGATCGAAAGCGCCAGCGTCTGCTGGTAGTTGTTGGACAGGACGAGCGAGCCGACCTCGTCGGTCATCTCGGCCAGCAGCTTGTTACGTGCCGGGCGCGTCAACGATCCCTTGCGCATGGCGGACGCCAGCGCGATCTTGATGTTGACCTCGACGTCGGAGCAGTTGACGCCGCCGGAATTGTCGATGGCGTCGGAATTGCAGCGGCCGCCATTCATGCCGAACTCGATGCGCGCGCGCTGCGTGACGCCGAGATTGGCGCCCTCGCCGATCACCTTGGCGCGCACCTCCAGCGCGGTGATGCGGATGGCATCATTGGCGCGGTCGCCGACCTCGGCATTGGTCTCGTTCGAAGCCCGCAAATATGTGCCGATGCCGCCGAACCACAGAAGATCGACCGGCGCCTTCAGGATGGCGGTCATGATCTCGACCGGCGTGGCGGTCGTCTTGCCGAGGCCGATCGCTGCTGCCGCTGCCGCCGGCAAGGTGATCGACTTCTGGTTGCGCGAGACGATGATGCCGCCTTCCGACAGTTTGGTCTTGTCGTAGTCCTGCCAGCTCGAGCGGGGGAGAGCGAACATGCGCTCGCGCTCGGACATCGACGCGGCCATGTCCGGATCGGGATCAATGAAGATGTCGCGATGGTCGAAGGCGGCGATCAGCCGGGTCTTCGGCGACAAAAGCATGCCGTTGCCGAACACGTCGCCCGACATGTCGCCGACACCGACGACGGTGAAGGGCGAGGTCTGGATGTCGCGGTTGATCTCGCGGAAATGCCGCTTGACCGCTTCCCAGGCGCCCTTGGCGGTGATGCCCATCTTCTTGTGATCGTAGCCGGCCGAGCCGCCGCTGGCGAAGGCGTCGTCGAGCCAGAAGCCGTGCTTCTCCGAGATCGCATTGGCGGTGTCGGAGAAGGTCGCCGTGCCCTTGTCGGCGGCGACGACGAAATACGGATCGTCCGGGTCGCGGCGCACGACGCCGGCCGGCGGGATGACACCGTCGAGGCCGATATTGTCGGTGATCGACAGCAGGCTGGAGACGAAGTTCTTGTAGGCCGATGTGCCGGCCTCGAAGATCGCATCGCGGCCGGCGCTCATCGGCAGCTTCTTGGGATAGAAGCCGCCCTTGGCGCCGACCGGCACGATGACGGCGTTCTTGACCTGCTGCGCCTTGACCAGGCCGAGCACCTCGGTGCGATAGTCCTGGGCGCGGTCCGACCAGCGCAGGCCGCCGCGCGCCACCGGACCGAAGCGCAGGTGCAGCCCCTCGACCTCGGAACCGTAGACGAAGATCTCCCGCCACGGCCGCGGCGCCGGCAATCCTTCCACCGCATGCGAATCGAGCTTGATCGCCAGCGACTGGCCTTTCTCTTTCGTATCGGCAACGAAATGATTGGTGCGCAGCGAGGCTTCGATCAGATTGAGATAACGCCGGATGATGGTGTCGTCGTCGATATTCGGCACATCTTCCAGCGCGTCCTTGATCTTGGCCTTGAGGTGCTTTGCCGCCACCACGCCTTCTGTCTCGGCCGTTGGGCCAAGCCGGGCGATGAACAGCGCATGCAGGCCGCGCGCGATGTCGGGATAGCGGTTGAGCGCAGCGGCGATGAAATCCTGGCTTTGCGGAATGCCGACCTGCTGCAGATAGCGGCCATAGGCGCGCAGGATGGTGATCTCGCCTGACCACAGGCCGGCGGTCTGGGCAAGGCCGTTATAGCCGTCATTGTCGACGTCGCCGCGCCAGACGGAAAGGAACGCGTCCTCGAACACCGCGCCGCCATCGGCAAGGTCGATCGGCTTGCCGTAGCTGTTCTCCAGCTCCATGTCGTGGATGAAGACCAGGCCGGACTGATCACTACTGATCATGCCGGACTGATCATTACTGATCATGCCGGACTGGTCGTCGCCGACCTCGAAAGTGCGCTCGCTGATGACGCGGAAGCCGATGTTTTCCAGCACAGGCACCCGCCGCGACAACGCCACCGGGCTGCCGTGGTGATAGATCTTCAGCGAAGCCTGGTGCGGCTTCTGCTCGGCATGACGATAATAGTCGATGGCGATCGGATTATCGGCGCTGATTTTGGCAATGCGCCGAGCATCGGCCAGCGCCACCGCCGCGCTGAACGAATCGCGGTAGCTTTCCGGCAGCCGCGCCGCAATCGCCTTCAACGCCTGGTCGCCGCCACTGGCCTCCGCCGCATCGGAAAGGGCATCTTCCCACGTGCGCACGATGTCCCGGATCGCCGCCTCGATCGTCGCCTGCTCGACCTTCGGCGTCTTGCCGCCGGATCGGCCGATGATGAAATGCACTCGCGCCAGCCCGCCTTCGGGGAAGGCCGGGTAATAGGCCGACAGCCGGCCTTCGAACATGGTTTTCAGATAGAGGCCGATCTTCTCGCGTACCACGCTGTCGTAACGGTCGCGCGGCACGAAGACGAGGATCGAGACGAAACGGTCGAACTGGTCGGCGCGCACCAACGCCCGCACCCGCGGCCGCTCGACCAGGCCGAGAATGGCGGCGGCGTGCTTCCTCAGGATCGGCACCGGCACCTGGAACAACTCGTCGCGCGGATAGCTCTCCAAAACGTTGATCAGCGCCTTGCCGGAGTGATCGTGGCGGTCGAAGCCGGACTTGGCGATGATGGTTTCGGCCTTTGAGCGGAGATAAGGGATCTTCATCACCGAGCGCGTGTAGGCGGTCGAGGTGAACAGGCCAACGATACGCAATTCGCCCGCAAGCGTGCCCTTTGCGGTGTAGGTCTTGACACCGATGTAATCGAGATAGATTCGGCGATGCACGGAAGACTTGGCATTGGCCTTGGTGACGATCAGTGGCTCCGGCCCATGCAGGAAAGCGCGGATTTCCGGCGTTGTCGTCACCGCTTCGGTGCCGCGCCTGAGAACCAGCACATCGGGATCGGCGAGGATGCCGAGGCCGGGCTTGTCGGCGCGTTCCAGATTGCCGCTTTCCTCGCCGCCGGTGTATTTGAATTCGCGCATGCCGAGGAAGGTGAAATTGTCGTCGCGCAGCCACTCGAGGAAGGCGATCGCCTCGGCGACGCTCTTCTTGTCGAGCGGCACGGCCGTATAGCGGAACTCGGAAATCGCCTGATCGAGGCGGGCCAGCATCGGTCTCCAGTCGTTGACTGCGGCATGAACCTGGCCGAGCATCTTGCGCAGCCGCTCGGTCAGTCCGCTCGCCTGCTCCGCGGTCAGCCGCGGGATATGGACATGGATGACGCTCAGCCGGTGGTGATTGCCGTCATCCCTAGCGAAATTGCCGTCGCCGAGGATTTCGTCGACACCGCTCTTGCCGTGACGCACCACGATGACAGGGTGGGTGACAAGAGTCGGTTCGCCTGATGTCTCGGTGACCTCGCCGAGGATGGAATCGAACAGGAAGGGCATGTTGTCGTTGACGACCGTGATGACCGTCATCGGGCGGCCGTCTCGCATGACGCCGGAATCGGCATCGACGGCGACAACGCACTCGCCTTTTTTATGAGCGGCAACAGCCCGGCCGGCGAGATCGGCGGCGCGTTCGAGGTCGGCTACCTCATAAGTGGCGATGTCTTCAGCCGGCGCGCGGGCGAGCAGATAATCGGCGAGCCTGGCTGGCCTTTCCTCCGCTTTTGTCGCTGCCGTGGCTCTTTTCTTCGGCTTGCTCGCGGATTTCACGCTGGCCATCACGCACTTCCCTCCCGTCAATGCTTTTACGACTATGGTAGCAGATGACCGCTGTTTGGCGACAAAGGTTTGACGGCTTGCAAAGAAATATCGGAATTCGGCAACAAGACGTCATCCAACGAGGAGAAATGACCCATGACCGGCAAAATCACCGCGCTTGACCTTGGCCTGAGAGATCAGAGCGAGGCGACAAAAGCCTATTTCGCCAAATGCGAGGAGAAGCTCGGCCTCGTCCCCAACGTGCTGCGCGCCTATGCCTTCGACGACAAAAAGCTGCGTGCCTTCACCGACATGTACAACGATTTGATGCTCGGAGAATCCGGCCTGTCGAAGCTGGAGCGCGAGATGATCGCGGTCGCCGTCTCTTCGATCAACCATTGCTACTATTGCCTGACCGCGCATGGCGCGGCGGTACGCCAGCTGTCCGGCGACCCTGCGCTCGGCGAAATGATGGTGATGAATTTCCGCGCCGCCGATCTTTCGCCCAAGCAGACCACGATGCTCGAATTCGCCGTCAAGTTGACCGAGGAGCCGGCGAAGATCGTCGAGGCCGATCGGGCAGCACTTCGCAAGGCCGGCTTCACCGATCGCGACATCTGGGACATCGCCACGACCACTGCCTTCTTCAACATGTCGAACCGGGTGGCCGCGGCGATCGATATGCGGCCAAACGACGAATATCATGCCATGGCGCGGTGAGGTTGGTGGCGGCAACCCGACTAGGCCTTATATTAGCTGTTTCGCATTCTCGTTGCTTGTTTGCCGGTTTGGTCCGATGATCGGCAGGCGGCATGACCGCATGCCGGTTCGATGCCGCTCACCAAGGGAGGAGAACATGGCGAAGTATCTCTACGTCTATCATGGCTCGGGCAAGATGCCGACCGACGAGGCCGAGCGGAAAGCCGCAATGGACGCCTGGAACGGCTGGTACGGCAAGCTCGGCTCGGCCGTGGTCGACGGCGGCAATCCGGTCGGCATGTCGAAGATGGTGCTGCCCGGCGGCAAGGTCGAGAACAATGGCGGCAGCAATCCGACCGCCGGCTACACCATCGTCGAAGCGAAAGACATCGACGATGCCGTAGCCAAGGCCAAGGATTGCCCGATCCTGATGGACCCGGCCTTCAGCGTCGAGATCGCGCCGATCATCGAGATGATGTGACGGGTTACGACCGCGCCGCGATCGCTGCAGCCGCGCCGGCCATCGTAGTGGCACTGATGCGGTTGGCGATCTTCATGGCGCGCTTGCTCCTGAGGAGCTTGCGCGCCTGTGACGCGGCGAGCACCCAGGCCAGATCGATGGCGACCAGCACCACGGCCATGGTCGCCGTCAGCTCGACCCAGCCGACGACGCTGACCGAAGCGAGGTCGATGATGGTCGGCAGCAGCGCCAGGTAGAACATCATGATCTTGGGATTGCCGAGCGTCACCGCCATCCGGCGAAGAACAGCTTTGCCGGGGAATCCTCGCGCGGCATCTCGCTCTCTTTCGCGTCGACAGGTGCGGTCCACATCTTCCAGGCAAGGTAGGCGAGATAGGCGACGCCGACCCATTTCACGACGACAAAGGCAAAATGGAAGGTTTGCGCCACCACAGCCAGCCCGAACACCGCCAGCGACAGCCAGATGCCCTCGCCGATCCACATGGCGAGCAGGAACGGGAACACGTCGCGAAAACCTTTCGAGATGACGCGCGCGACAAGTGCCGCGATCGATGGGCCGGGCGAGCCGGCGGCAACGAACAAAGCGGCGGCGAAGATCAGGAGCGATGTGAGGTGCATGGGCCAGGATCTCTGTTTGAAAACCGTCGATGTCAGACATTAGCGCAAGTAACTTTGCTGCGGTAGCGCCGACAAGAACAGGCTTGCCCGTCCGGCATCTCGCGGCTAGAAGTGCCGCCGCGAAACAATTTTGAGCTTCACTTTGCCTACGTAACCGCCGGTCTCGTCAACTCCCCCGACACACTGCATGACGCCGCATTCGCGGTGTCTGTTTTCATGTTCACGTGTTCTTCTGGGCGGCGGTTCGAGACCGGTTTGGCACTGCTGAACCGCGTCGCGCGGCTTTTGCCCGTGACACCTGATTTCCAAAAACCGCAGCCTACCGCCACGCCGTGCCCGCATGGGCATCTCGACATCGCCGGCCTGATGAACTTCCCGACGGGAAGGGCTTATCGGCATGTCTGGATTTCTGCGTATCCATTGGGCGATCGCGCCCCAAACCCCACCTCGACCGCTCATCAACTGCAATCGCTGCGGCACCGTCAAGGCCTATTGCAGCAGTGGAAAATTCCGCGTCAACGCCAATGGCAAACGCATCGATGTCTGGCTGATCTATCGCTGCATCGACTGCGACAATTCCTGGAATTTCGGCATTTTCGAGCGCTGCAACCGCCGCGATATCGAACCGGCGCTGCTGCAGGCACTCGAAAGCAACGATCCGGCGCTGGCCCGGTGCCATGCCTTCGATGTCGTCGCACTGCGAAACCGGATCGGGCGTGTCGAGGAGTTTCCCGATGTCGCCGTTCACAAGTGCAGGCTTGGCGGCATAAGGGAGACCGCAACCGCGCTGGAACTCCAGCTTAGGCTCGAAATGTCGACATCCCTGCGACTCGACCGGTTGCTTGCCAGCGAACTCGGCATCTCGCGATCACGGCTTCAGGCGCTGGACGAGCGGCGACTGCTGATCGTCGTTGCCGACAGTGCCAACGCCTTGCGCAAGCCGATCCGCCAGGGAATGACGATCCGCATAGATCTGGCCGGTGAGGTCGACCAGGACGACATTATCTCGGCTGCCGGTGGTGAATGAAAAGAGTGCGGAGCAATTGGTTTGCGTCGCCCTCTCAGCTGTTGGAAATAGAGAAGATTACGCGGCGCCGACCGCCTTGGCCGACTTTTCGAAGCGCTTGCGCTCGTTCGGGTCGAGATAAAGCTTGCGCAGCCGGATGGTCTTCGGCGTGACTTCGACCAGCTCGTCGTCCTGGATCCAGGCCAGTGCGCGTTCCAGAGTCATGCGGATCGGCGGCGTCAGCTTCACCGCCTCATCCTTGCCGGCAGCGCGGATGTTGGTCAGCTTCTTGCCCTTGAGCACATTCACTTCGAGATCGTTGTCGCGGCTGTGGATGCCGATGATCATGCCCTGATAGACCTTGACGCCGGGGTCGATGACCATCGGGCCGCGGTCTTCCAGGTTCCACATGGCGTAGGCCACCGCCTCGCCTTGCTCGTTGGAGATCAGAACGCCGTTGGTACGGCCCGGCAGCTCGCCCTTGTAAGGCTCGTAGGCATGGAACAGCCGGTTCATCACGGCGGTGCCGCGCGTATCGGTCAACAGTTCCGACTGGTAGCCGATCAGGCCGCGCGTCGGCGCGTGGAAGACGATGCGCTGGCGGTTGCCGCCGGATGGGCGCAGCTCCACCATCTCCGCTTTGCGCTCCGACATCTTCTGCACGACGATGCCGGCATGCTCCTCGTCGACGTCGATAACGACTTCCTCGATGGGTTCCTGCAACTCGCCGTTCTCGCCCTTCTGCATGACGACGCGCGGACGCGACACGGCGATCTCAAAACCTTCGCGGCGCATCGTCTCGATCAGCACGGCCAGCTGCAATTCGCCGCGGCCGGAGACGAAGAACGAATCCTTGTCGGGCGATTCCTCGATCTTCAGCGCGACATTGCCCTCGGCCTCGCGCAGCAGGCGGTCGCGGATGACGCGGCTGGTCACCTTGTCGCCTTCCGTGCCGGCCAGCGGACTGTCGTTGACGAGGAAGGACATGGTCACGGTCGGCGGATCGATCGGCTGCGCATGCAGCGGCTCGCTCACCGCCGGATCGCAGAACGTGTCGGCGACGGTGCCTTTCGAGAGACCGGCAATGGCGACGATGTCGCCCGCCTGGGCTTCATCGATCGGCTGGCGCTCGAGGCCGCGGAAGGCGAGGATCTTGGAGATACGGCCGGTTTCGACCAGAGTACCGTCATGGTGCAGCACCTTGACCGGCTGGTTGGACTTCAGCGTACCCGATTCGATACGGCCGGTGATGATGCGGCCGAGGAACGGATTGGCTTCCAGGATGGTGCCGATCATGCGGAACGGGCCGGGATGCACGGTCGGCGCCGGCACATGCTTGATGACGAGGTCGAACAGCGGCGCCAACTGCTGGTCCTTCGGCCCTTCCGGGTTCTCCGAAACCCAGCCATCACGGCCCGAACCGTACAGAATCGGGAAGTCGAGCTGCTCATCGGTGGCGTCGAGGGCGGCGAACAGGTCGAACACCTCGTTGACCACTTCGACATGGCGGGCGTCCGGACGGTCGATCTTGTTGATGACCACGATCGGCTTCAGGCCGACCTTGAGCGCCTTGCCTACGACGAATTTGGTCTGCGGCATCGGCCCTTCGGCGGCGTCGACCAGCACGATGGCCGAATCCACCATCGACAGGATGCGTTCAACCTCGCCGCCGAAATCGGCGTGGCCGGGGGTATCGACGATATTGATGCGGGTATCCTTCCAGTCGACCGAGGTCGCCTTGGCCAGGATGGTGATGCCGCGTTCCTTTTCGAGGTCGTTGGAATCCATGGCGCGTTCTGCGACCCGCTGGTTGTCGCGGAAGGAGCCGGATTGCTTCAAAAGCTGATCGACAAGGGTGGTCTTTCCATGGTCGACGTGCGCGATGATCGCGATATTACGGATTTTCATGTTCTGGGTCTCGGGAGCGTTGCAGGCAGCAGGCCAAAAGGCGCTGCCTCTTTCGGTTGGGCGGCTCATACAGGGTTTTTCGCAATTGCGAAAGAGGAGGCGCGATACCAAATACTCATCAAATCTTAAGCATCTGCGTGTGAGATGATTTTGTTAACCAAGGCGGGAACCTTTCAGGGCCCGGGCAGTTCGAACGTCATGACCGATAAACTCAACCGATTTTGGCCGCTTATCGCGTCCGCTGCCTTTGCAATCCTGCTGGCGGCCAATGCCGCGCAGTCCGCCGCGACGCTGCGCGAAGCGCGCCCCGTTGCGCAGTCCGGCATCCAGACAGCCGAGCAGGTCTTCGCCGACGCACCCGACGGCGTCGACCCGATGGTGACCGGCCCGGTCAGCGCCTCTTTCAAGCAAAGACAGGACAGCGCCAACTGCGACAGCGCCGTCTGGCCGAACATTCCAATGGTCTGCTACCCGGACTAAGGCGGCGCTTTACCCCCGCCCGTCTCGCCAGCTTCGCTTTGCGAAGCCGGCGAAAAGTGCGTTTACGCCGACCGCACCGGGTCGAGCGTCACCTTGTAGAGTTCATTGTCGTCGCGATCCATCAGCCGCACGGTCATCTGCTCGCTGGCGCCTGAAATATCGACCAGCCCGAAGAATTGCAGGCCCGCCGATGGCGGCAGGTTCTGACCCTGTTCGGCAGTCGGCGCCTTGATGAACTTCAGTTCCGGCCCGAAGGTCATGTCGAAATCGTTGGGGCCGAACGTGCCGGCATGGATCGGGCCCGACACGAATTCCCAGAACGGATTGAAATCCTGGAACTGAGCCTTGTCCGGGTTGTAGTGGTGAGCGGCCGTGTAATGCACGTCGGCGGTTAGCCAGACGGTGTTGCTGATGCCGGCATTCTTGATGAAGCGCAGCAGGTCGGCGATCTCAAATTCGCGTCCCTTTGGCAAGCCATTATCGCCATTGCTGACTGCCTCGGCGCCAACTTTCTTGGCGCCGTCGTCCCAGACGACCAGGCCGAGCGGCATGTCGGCAGCGATGATTTTCCAGGTCGCCTTCGAATTTGCCAGTTCGCGCTTCAGCCATTTCGTCTGCTGTTCGCCGAGAATGCGCGATTGCGGCGTCATCTCATCCTGCATGTCCGGACCATTGGGGCCGCGATAGGACCGCATGTCGAGGAAGAACACGTCGAGCAGCGGCCCGTAGGCGATCTTGCGATAGACGCGGCCGGGCTCGGACGGTTCGTAGCGGATCGTCGTCATTTCATGGAAGGCGCGCGCCGCACGGGCCGCCAGCACGTGGATGGATTTCTCCGTGTAGCGATTGTCGGCGCTGAGATCCTTCGAATCCGACCAATTGTTGAGCACTTCGTGGTCGTCCCACTGGTAGAAGGTCGGGCAGATGGCACTCAGGCCGAGCACGTTCCTGTCCATCATGTTGTATTTCCACTGGTCCCGGTACTCGTCCAATGTCTCGGCGACCTTGCGCTTGCCGTCGATCAGCACGACGTTCTTCCACTTGCCGCCGCCGGGCAGGTCGACCTCGTCCTTCATGGCGCCGTCGGCGTAGATGGTGTCGCCTGAATGCAGGAAGAAGTCGGGCGTATGCTTGCCGATCGTGGCGTAGGTCTTCATGCCGGTCTCGTCGATGCCCCAGCCCTGGCCGGCGGTGTCGCCCGACCAGGCAAATCGGATGTCGCGCTTCGAGGCCGGCGCCGTCCTGAAGCGGCCGATGATCGGCTCGGAAACGGCGTTGATGTCGGCGAGATCGGCTGATGTCATGCGGTAGAAGATGTCCTGATCGGAAGCGAGGTCGGTAAGCAGCCGCTTGACGGTGTAGTCGCTGGCCGGCGACGTATCGAGCGGCGCCAGGCGCGTCGCATTGGCGAAATTCTCCGTCGACGACACTTCGAACATGACGCGCGACGGGCGGTCGGTGCGCGTCCACACCATGCCGCTAGTGGCGTCGACATCGCCCGACTGGACGCCATGGGTGAAGGCTGGCCGCTGATTGGCGCGCGAATAGTATGGCAGCGCCAAGCTCGAGACCCCGGCCAGGCCAACGGCGCTGGCGGACGTGACGAAGGCGCGGCGGGTCATCGAGAGCTTGTTCATGGCTGTCTCCTGGGTGGCTTGAACGGTGCCACCAAGGTCCAGCGTCAATGTTTCAGGCGCATCTCGGGATGATGAAGGTTTGATAACAGTGAACAGGGTGATCTCCCCCCTTGAGGGGGAGATGTCGCCGAAGGCGACAGAGGGGTCGCCTCGCATGGAGCGCCGACCTCCATCTGCACCAGGAGGCCGAGCCCGGTCGGACCGACCTCCTCTGGCCGCTTCGCGGCCATCTCCCTCTCAAGGGGGGAGATTAGCGCTCCGCCGTCGCAGCTACGCCGCCTGCGGCTCCGGATCGAAAGCCGGCCGGCTGGTGTTGATCAGCAGCGAGATACAGGCGGCGGCAATCGCCGTCATGCCGGCAATCAGGAAGGCCAGTTCGTAATTGCCCTGCAACTCGCGCATGGTGCCGCCGAAAGCGGCGGCGGTGGCCGCGCCGATCTGGTGACCGGCGACGATCCAGCCGAACACGATCGGTCCGCTGCGGTCGCCGAACGCCTCATTGGCGAGCCTCAGCGTCGGCGGCACGGTGGCGATCCAGTCGAGGCCGTAGAGCACGGCGAAGATGATCAGGCTGGTCGCCGAGAAGCCGGAATAGGGCAGATAGATCAGCGACAGGCCGCGAATGCCGTAATAGACGCCAAGCAGCTTGCGCGGATCGTAGCGGTCGGTGAGCCAGCCCGACAGCGTCGTACCGATCAGGTCGAAAATGCCCATCATCGACAGCAGGCCGGCGGCCTGAACCTCGCCGATGCCCATGTCGCCGCAGAAGGCGATCAGATGGGTACCGACCAGACCGTTGGTGGTGAAGCCGCAGACGAAGAAGGTGGCGAACAGGTACCAGAACACCCTTGTGCCGGCGGCACGGCGCAGCGTGTTGAGCGTATGCGCGAGGAAATTGCCTTGCGACGCAGGCGATGTCGGCGGCACGTCGTCGGCCTCGGCGCCGTAGCGCACCATGCCGATCGAAGCCGGACGCTCCGGCACCAGCAGCCAGACCAGCGGTATCAGAGCCGCGGTGGCGATCGCGACCGCTATGACGACCGGCTGCCAGCCACCGGACTGCGCCAGAGCAGCGATCATCGGCAGGAACACCAGCATGCCAGAGGCGCTTGAGGCCGACATCAATCCCATGACAAGGCCGCGATTGGTCTTGAACCAGCGATTGACGATGGTGGCGCCGAGCACGCTGGCGACAGCGCCGGAACCAATGCCCGAGAACACGCCCCAGGTGATGAACAGATGCCAGGGCTTGGTCATCAGCAGGCTGAGCGCGGTTGAGCCCGACATCACCACCAGCGAGGCGAGCAGCGTGCGACGCAGCCCGACGCGCTCCATCAGGGCTGCGGCAAATGGACCGGTGAGACCGTAGAGCAGGATGCCGACACCGGCGGCCAGCGAGATGACGTCGCGCCGCCAGCCGAAACTGTTCTCCAGCGGCAGCATCATGACCGCGGGCGCGGACCGCAGGCCGGCCGCGACCAGCAGGCAGAGGAAGATGACGCCAACCACGACGAAGGCGTAGCGCTGGCCAAAGGGACGGGATTGAGTTATCATGTTACTGACCGGTACGTTGCAGGGTGGGAACCTGTATCGTACCGATCGGTAACATTGTCAATCGAGTCACACGATGCCAACGGACAAAAATATTGATCTGACCATCAGGCGTGGTCATGCATCGGCGCCGCCGAAGGCCGCCAAGAAGATCCTCGATGTGGCCTATGATTTGTTCTACCGGCGCGGCATCAGGGCGATCGGCGTCGACGAGATCGTCAAACGCGCCGGTGTCACCAAGCCCAGCCTCTATCGTAGCTTTCCGTCCAAGGATGAGTTGGCCGCTTCCTATCTCAGGCAATACGATCTTGAATACTGGGAGCGTT
The DNA here is from genome assembly GCF_040321735.1 of Mesorhizobium sp. M0293. Taxonomy (NCBI): domain Bacteria; kingdom Pseudomonadati; phylum Pseudomonadota; class Alphaproteobacteria; order Hyphomicrobiales; family Phyllobacteriaceae; genus Mesorhizobium; species Mesorhizobium sp. M0293. The sequence goes on along the minus strand of NZ_JAMYSA010000011.1, from coordinate 3,000 downwards.
TCGATGAGGCGGTCGCCGCTCATCCCGGCGACCCGCGCGCGCAGATCAAGGCTTTCCTGACCCGTATCGGCAAGCGCACGCAAGTGGCGGACTATCGCGGCTGCGGCATGACCAACGCAGCGGTCGAATATCCCGACCACAGCCATCCGGCCCGCGTCGTCAGCGAGGCCAACAAGCAGGAATTGCGCCGCCGCCTGCGCGCCATGGCGGTTGCGATGGGTGCGCAAGACCCTGACACGCTCGGCGACGGCCTGCTGCTCCTGATCGAAGGCGCCTATATCAGCGGCCAGCTGTTCGGGCTTGGCGGCCCGGCGCAAGCGGTCGCCCGCAACGCCGATCTGTTGATCGAAGCCAGCTTGAAGAAATAGCGGCAGGCGATACGCTAGGACAGCCTCCAACGGAGATGTCCCGCGATGCGTAGCCTGCTGATTTCGCTCACCCTCGCCGGCTTCTGCCAGGCTGCACACGCCGACGGCATTGCAAGCGCCTATACCGATCTCGACTCGAAGAAGGATTGCGTGACCTATGCGCAGGCCGAAGAAGGCGACGGCGACTGGGCCGAACTCGCCTGTTCGGGTTATCGCGGCTATCCCGTGCTGATCGCCTATGACGATGCCCGTGAATCGCTGTTTTACGGTTTTCCGCCCGGCGGCGACATGACAACGGTCTGGGAAAGCTTTTCCGGTTTCAATTCATCCGGAGCCAAGATCGAATGGCGCATCGAGACCAAGGGCGAGACGGCGGTGCCCTTTGCCGCCATCCACCGCCGCTCGATCAGCAACCCGGACGACGAAAAAAAGCCGACCGACGTGCTGCTCGTCGCCAAGGTCGGCCAGATGGGCGCCCGCGACGGCTGCACGGTCGGCCTGGTGCTGGCCACCGGCAATCCCGCCGCCAACGACCAGGCGCGCAAGCTTGCCGACGACAAGGCGCGAACCTTCGCCTGCGGCAAGGACAGGCACACCGTCATCGGCAAGGTGCCGGCTTTCGGCCGGGTCGACAACTGACCGGTCGGGCTACTTGCTCTTCTTCGCCCGCTCGATGGCGTCGACGATCATCTTCTTGGCATATTTGGAATCGTGCCAGCCTTCGATCTTGACCCATTTGCCGGGCTCGAGATCCTTGTAGTGCTCGAAGAAGTGCTGCACCTGCTGGCGCGTGATATCGGGCAGATGGGTGTATTCGGTGACGTTTTCGTAGCGCAGCGTCAGTTTTGGTGACGGCACGGCGATCACCTTCTCGTCCTGGCCGGCATTGTCTTCCATCACCAGCACGCCGATCGGCCTGACGTTGATGACGCAGCCGGGCACCAGCGCGCGCGTGTTGCAGACCAGCACGTCGATCGGATCGCCGTCACCCGACAGCGTATGCGGCACGAAGCCGTAATTGCCGGGGTAGCGCATCGAGGTGTGCAGGAAGCGGTCGACGAACAGTGTGCCGGCCTCCTTGTCCATCTCGTACTTGATCGGCTCACCGCCGATCGGCACCTCGATGATGACGTTGATGTCCTCCGGCGGATTCTTTCCGATGGCTATGGCTTCAATGCGCATGGCTTTGTCCCTCTTTTGATGAGAGATCGATAGCGGGCGGCGCGCCATGGTGCAATGCGGCGAATGGTGCTGGGTGTGATAAGACGCGGCGGCCGAAAAGCCGGGCTGTCATTCCCAGACGAAAGCGACCTTCTTCAGCGCCTTCTGCTCGAAGATCTCGACGCCCTCGGCGACATCGCGGCCGCCGGCGCCGGCATAGAAGGCAAGCGCGTTCTGGTTGTCTTCCAGCGCCCAAACCACCATGCCTTTCAGCCCATGATCGGCCAGACGCGCCCTGGCCGCCGCGAACAGCCGGCTGCCAAGCCCGATGCCCTGATATTCCGGCCGCAGGTACAATTCGTAGATTTCGCCCTGCTGGCGCAGTTCGCGGGCACGGTTCTTGCCGATCGTCGCATAGCCGGCGATCTTGCCGCCGATTTCGACCACCAGAACGGTAGCGGCGCGGCGAATCGCATTCGCCCACCAGTCGGCGCCGCGACGGTTGATCATCGATGTCAGGGTACGGTGCGGAATGATGCCGGAATAAGCGCCGCGCCAAGCCTCCAGATGCACCTCGGCGATGGCACTGGCATCGCGCGGGTCAGCTTTTCTGATGTCGATGGTCAGCGTATTCATGATTTGTTAACCATAAACCCGCATCGCCCGATTGCAAGAGTCCGGGCGGCCCGGCGCCGGCTTTCTCACAGGCGATCATCGCATCGGTGAGGCGCCTTCGAAATCTCTCTGGAAGAACTCAGATTTCGACCAGATGGTCGTCCAGTTCGTTGCTGTCACCCGCCGTGACCGGGAAATGCTCGGCAAGCACCGCGCCCACCTGCTCGATCGCCTTGACGAAGCCGTCGGCAAGCCGATCATTGCCGGCATGTGCGGTGAGATCGCGCACGACGCCATCCCAGACATGCTGGCCGACCTTGGCATCGATGCCCGAATCGGCGACCACTTCGGCATAGCGTTCGGCGATCGAGACGAAGACCAGCACGCCGGTGCGCGCCGTGGTGCGGTGGACGTTGCGGGCGAGGAATTGCTTGATCGCATTGGCATGCGCCGCCTGGTAACGCAGCCGCCTCGGCACAAGATGGATGCGCAGGCCGGGCATCGCCCACAACAGGGCCAGCACGCAGGCCAGCGCCAGGAGCTGGGCGAGGACGAAATGCGGCAGCCGGATCGACAGCCACCATGCCTCCAGCCCATAGCCGACGGCCAGACTGACGATCAGCATGCCCACGGTCGCCATGAAGGCGGCCGGGAAGAAATAGCCGTCGCTGGCATGCGCCACGACGCAGTAGATCTCGCCGTCGGTTTTCGATTCGGCGGTGCGGATCGCGGTGGCGATGCGCTCATGATCCTGCGGGCTGATTGGTCGTGTTGCCATGATTTGTCTCACCAGCTTCCTGAAGAACCGCCACCACCGGATGAACCGCCGCCGCCGGAAAAACCGCCACCGCTGCTT